>JAEXXW010000587.1 GCA_023405565.1 Pseudomonadota bacterium | reverse complement strand
GTGTCCGCGATGCCCGTGACCGGTTGACCTCGACCACCGGAACACGGCCGGCTTTCGATTACGAATTGATGCGCATGTTCGCGCAAAACCGGCTGTCGGCCTCCCTGGTCGTATTGCTGCTGGTCATTACTGTCGGCTTCCTGTCCGGCCTCTGGACCGGTCCGACGACCGCTGCCGTCTGGACAGTCGGCGTCCTGATCATTCACGCGCTCATCGTGAGCAAATGCCGGCAATTTCTGGCGACGCCTGAAGCCGAGGTGAATATCAAATCCTGGCGCCTGCGTTTTGTCATGCTGGACCTTCTCTTCGGTCTCGCCTGGATGTTCAATCTCGTGCAGCCGATCGGCGTCGTCGAAGGCACCGGGACGTTCATGCTGTTCGTGATGCTGCTGGTGGTCGCCGTGTCCAGCATGCTGGCGTTCAGCGTTCCGATCGCTGTGTTCGCCGCAACGCTGCCGGTCACATGTGCGGTTGCCCTGAATTTCGTGCTCAAGGGCAATCTGCATGAATATATCCTGGCCGCGATGGCCGTCACGGCCGAAGGCTATTTCCTGCTGCTCGCCCACCGCCTCTACTCATCGGCGCTGCAGACTCTGCAAGCCCGCGCCGAAAAGGACATGCTGATCGGCGAGTTGGAGCAGGCCAAGATCATTTCGGATGAGGCACGCCATCGCGCGGAAGCCGCCAATATTTCGAAATCGCGCTTCCTTGCGCAGATGAGTCACGAGTTGCGGACGCCGCTGAATGCCATTCTCGGCTTTTCCGAAGTCATGAAGAACGAGATTTTCGGCGCGCATACGGTGCCGGCCTACAAGGACTATTCGAACGACATTCACGATTCCGGCCAGCATCTGCTCGGCTTGATCAATGAAATCCTCGATCTGTCGCGCATCGAGGCCGGCCGTTACGAGCTGAACGAGGAAGCCGTGTCGCTGATCGGCGTGGTCGAGGATTGCCATCACCTCGTGAAACTGCGTGCCAAGAACCGTCTGATCACGATCCATGAGAATTTCGAGCCCGACCTGCCTCGGGTCTGGGCCGACGAGCGGGCGCTGCGCCAGATCGCCCTCAATCTGCTCTCGAATGCGATCAAGTTCACCCCTCAGGGCGGCGAGCTCTGGGTCAAGGTCGGCTGGACCGCGTCAGGTGGGCAATATTTCAGCGTCAAGGATACAGGTCCCGGCATCCCCGAAGACGAAATCCCGGTCGTCCTGGCCTCGTTCGGTCAGGGCTCGAATGCGATCAAGTCGGCGGAACAAGGCGCCGGTCTTGGCCTGCCCATCGCAAAAAGCCTTGTCGACCTGCACGGCGGCACATTCACATTGAAGTCAAAGCTGCGCGTCGGAACAGAAGTCATCATTGCGTTACCGCCAGAACGCGTCATGGCAGCCCTGGCGCCCCTCTCCGAGCCCGCGCCGGCTCTCCAACCCAAGGAACAGGCGCAACCGATCGAAGAGCGCAACAACCGTCGCAGCCCTTCCATTGCAGGCCGCAACGCCTAGAAGACGTTGCCTTTTGCGGACCCGCGCCTATGGTGCGGCGGACGAGCCAATCGACATGGCATCCATCGAAACACCCTGCCAGAAAATTTGCGTACTGGAACCCGGCTCAAGGCTGTGCCGGGGCTGTGGCCGCACGATCGAGGAGATCGCAGGCTGGGGCGCAATGTCCGGCAGCGAACGCCGCCGCATCATGGCATTGTTGCCGGATCGAATCGCCACTGCGGCCGGGACAGCCGTCGCGGCGCAGCGTGAGGATGGTTCACTTGCGTAGCCGGATGCTTTGGCTGCTGTTGGCAGGTCTCGGGCTTTCGTTGCTGATCCTGTTCGTGCGGCATGAACAGGGAACGATTGGCAGCCTCACGACTGACGATTTCGCCTCGCTGACCGTCAAGATCGCCTTTCTGGTTTTCCTCGGCGGCAGCGTGCTGGTGATCTTCCGCGAACGCTTTGAAAAGGCCATCCAGGCCGTGCTGTTCTGGGTCATGCTCGGTCTCGTGCTGGCGCTTGGCTACACTTACCGTTTCGAACTGCGCACCGTGTACGATCGCGTGATGGCCGAACTTGTGCCGGGCCGCGCGGCCACGGCCGGACGTGTTGTCGAAATCGCGCGCGGACGCGTTGGCGAATTCAATGTCACCACGCATGTGAATGGCGGCACCATCCCCATGGTCCTCGATACCGGCGCAAGCGCCGTTGTGCTGACCCAGGAAGCGGCCAAGGCGGCAGGCCTGCCGCTCGAAGTCCTCAATTACAACGTGACAGTCGATACCGCGAATGGCCGGACGAAGGCTGCGTCCGTCACACTCGACCGGATCGGTGTCGGAGGACTTGTCGAACGCTCGGTCCCGGCCCTCATCGCGCAACCGGGGCAATTGCGAACAAGCCTGCTTGGCATGAGCTTCCTGAACCGGCTGGAGAGCTGGGAGGTTCGCGGCGACAAGCTGATCATGCGCGGCTATCCCTGACGGGACGCATCCTGGTTAGATCAAGCTGATGATGAAGCGAAGGGCGATCAGAAACAGGAAAATCCCGAACGCGATTTCGAGATGTCTTCGCGACAGCCGGTGCGCGATCGCCGCGCCGTAAGGAGCAAAAAAGGCACTGGCCGGACTCATCAGCGCAAAGCCAATCAGCGAGACATAACCGAACGACAACGGTGGCATGAGGTCCTGGTGCGGCAAGCCGGCGATGATGAAGCCGACGGTTCCGACCAGCGAGATAATGACGCCAATGCCAGCCGATATGCCCACAGCGTTATGAATCGGTTGCCCGTACAGCGTCATCACGACGATTGCCACCGCCCCGCCACCGACGCCCATCAATGCCGAATAGAGACCAATGAAAGCTCCGTAGAGCCACATCAATGGCTTGCCAGGCAAGGTCTCGCCAAGGCGCCATGTGCTCTTCGCGAAGAGAAACTTGGCGCTCAACAAAAGCGCCATCACAGCGAAAGCGCTTTTGAAGACAGACGACGGTGCGACAGCCGCCAAAAGGCCGCCCACAATGACACCGACGATGATCGGAGCAATCCAGATTTTCAGAATGCCAACCGGCAAATTGCCTCGCGCCCGATGAGCTGCGAAAGACCGGATCGATGTTGGAATAATGATCGCGAGCGATGTGCCGACGCAAAGCTGCATGCGGATGTCGTCGGCAACACCCATGAAGCTGAATATCTCGTAGAGCACCGGCACGATGATCGCGCCGCCGCCGACTCCGAACAAACCGGCCAGAAGACCGGTCAGCACACCGCCGGTCACGATGGCCAACGCGAGCAAGGCCAGCTCGCTGGCAGGAAAGCTGAACATCATCCGCTCCGGGAGGCCCGCTCGAAATAAAGAGGCGTCAGGCTGCAGCGGTGTGCGTCATCTGTGCGGGCGTGTCCATCACAAGGCTCATCGCATCCTGCAGGACACCTATGCCGGCGCCGGGCTTCACGGCATGAATCGCGATGTGGCGGCGGAATGCCCGCGCGCCCGGAACGGCGTGAAACAGCCCGAGAATGTGCCGCGTCACGGCATGCAGGCGGGAGCCCTGCGCAAGCTCACGCTCGACATAGGGAAAGAACGCTTCAAGCGCCTGCTTGGGCGTAGTGAAAGGCGCCTCCGAGCCAAACAGCATCGGATCGACGGCCAGAAGCCGCCACGGCTCCTGATAGGCCGCCCGCCCCATCATCACGCCATCGACGAATTGAAGATGATCGCGCGCGGCTTCGACCGAGCCGACACCACCGTTGATGGAGATCGTCAAGTCGGGATGCGCCTGCTTCAGGCGATAGACGCGATCATAGTTCAGCGGTGGGATGTCGCGATTTTCCTTGGGCGACAGACCGGCAAGCCATGCCTTGCGGGCGTGAACGATCAATGCATCAACACCGGCGGCCTTGACGCTCAGGGTCAGCGTATCCAGCGCCTCCTCCGGATCCTGCTCATCAATGCCGATGCGGCATTTCACGGTCACCGGAATCCTGACCGCCGCCTTCATCGCGGTCACGCATTCGCCGACGAGAGCGGGCTCCGCCATCAGGCAGGCACCGAAGCGGCCTTCCTGCACGCGATCAGACGGGCAGCCGACATTGAGGTTGATCTCGTCATAGCCGAAATCCTCGGCAATCCTGGCGCTCTGTGCGAGATCGGCCGGATTTGAACCGCCAAGTTGAAGCGCCACGGGATGTTCCGCCGGATCGAAGCGCAACAGGCGCTGGCGATCCCCGTGCAGCACGGCCCCTGTGGTGATCATCTCGGTATACAGCAGCGCGTGCCGCGTCAGCAGCCGGTGGAAGAACCGACAGCGCGTATCGGTCCACTCCATCATAGGCGCCACGGAGAATCTAAACGGTTGATATTTCTGCATTTTTTATGTCTATGACAACAAGATCGCGTCGTCCACGCATTCAATCTTATGACACGACAGCCACCATGCCGCAGCCGCGATGTCGGTCGGTGGTATCGATCTCACTCATGGTATCGGAGCGCCTCCACGAGCACCGCGAACGCAGCGGATGGTTGACGCCGGCTCGGATAGTAGAGGTAGTAACCCGGAAACGTTGGACACCAGTCTTCCAGCACGCGAACGAGGCCTCCATCCGCAAGATGGTTCTTGATCTGATCCTCCATGACAAAACCGAGTCCGAAGCCGGCGGCGGCGGCGCGTATGATCATCTTGACATTGTTCAGGGCGAGTTGACCGTCAACACGCACGCGCACCTCGCGGCCGTTCTTCTCCAGCTCCCAGGCATAAAAGCCGCCGGAACTCAGCATGCGCAGATTGATGCAACGATGCTCGGCCAGATCCTGCGGTGTGAGCGGGATCGGATGCTTTTCGAAGTAGGAGGGCGAACCGACCACGACCATCCGCAAGTCGGGCCCGATCCGTGCGGCAATCATGTCCTTTGCCACCGCCTCACCTAGCCGCACGCCGGCGTCGAAGCGCTCCGCAACGATGTCGGTCAACCTGGAATCGATGCTCAGTTCGACGTGAATGTCGGGATAGCCGGGGAGCAGCTTCTCGAGCGCAGGCCACAGGATGGTGTCGGCGGCATGCTCGGATGTGGTGATGCGGATCGTACCGGCGGCCTTTTCCCGAAGCTCGCTCAACGAGTTGAGTTTGGCGCTGATACTGTCCAAGGCCGGTCGCAGCGTTGCAAGCAGCCGCTCGCCGGCATCGGTTGGCGCCATGCTGCGGGTCGTCCGGGTCAGCAAGCGCACGCCCAATTGCGCCTCCAACCGCCGGATCGTGTGGCTCAAGGCCGATTGAGACGTACCCAGTCTCGCCGCAGCGCGGGTGAAACTTTTCTCTTCTGCAACCATGACGAAGGCATTGAGGTCCACCAGATCCTCGCGCCGCATTCATGAACCTCCGACATAGCTCCATGCAGTTTATATCGGCTAATCCTTACAATGCCTAACGACTAGGTTGCCGGCTGCGATCGGCGGTCCCTGCGGTGCTGGGGCTCTACGATGACGTATGTCCCGGAAAACGAGCCCCATCGAATAGGAGAAGATGTGATGTTGGGAACAATTCTCTATGGCCCGCGTGACGTGCGTTGCGAGGAAGTCCCTGAGCCGAAGATCTTCCAGCCAACCGACGCCATCATTCGCCTGTCAGCCACCTGCATCTGTGGTTCTGACTTGTGGCCCTTCCGCGGCCTGAATGACGTCACCGCACCGATGGCGATGGGACACGAATATTGCGGCATCGTCGAGGAAGTGGGCAGCGCCGTCACCACGGTGAAGCCGGGCCAGTTTGTCGTCGGGTCGTTTTGTCTCTCCGACAATACCTGTCCGCATTGCCGCTTCGGCTTTCAGTCGTCGTGCGAGCAGCGGGAATTCATGACCGGGGCGCAGGCGCCGCTGGCTCGCGTGCCGCTTGCCGACGGAACGCTGGTCGCAACGCCGGAGCTTCCATCCGACGATTTGATCCCGAGCCTGCTTGCAACGTCTGACGTGCTCGGCACCGGCTGGTACGCGGCTGACGCAGCGCGCGTGCAACCCGGTTCGACTGTTGTTGTCGTTGGCGACGGCGCAGTCGGATTGATGGGCGTGCTCGCCGCGAAGCAGATGAAAGCCGGGCGGATCATCGCCATGAGCCGCCACAAGACACGGCAGGATCTCGCCCTCGAATTCGGCGCCACCGATATCATCTCCGAGCGCGGCGATGCGGGCGTAGCCCGGATCAAGGAGCTCACCAGTGGCGTCGGCGCGGATTCCGTTCTGGAGTGTGTCGGCACGAAGGAGTCGATGACGCAGGCCATCCAGTGTGCGCGGCCCGGCGCCATGGTCGGCTATGTCGGCGTGCCGCACGGCGTCGAGCTCGATGGCCAGTGGCTGTTTTTCTCGCAGACGGGCATGCTCGGCGGTCCCGCTCCGGTGCGTCGGTTCCTGCCGCATCTGATGGATCTGGTACTGACCCGCAAGATCAATCCCGGCAAGGTCTTCGACCTGGAGCTGCCGCTCGCTGATGTCGCCGAGGGCTACCGCGCGATGGACGAGCGACGCGCGATCAAGACTCTGCTGCGCGTTTAATCGAAGCACGAAAGCCGAGGGTGAAGCGCCGCTGTCGTCCTCCGGGACGGACGCGTGCGTCACGTCAAGCGACCAATGGCCGTACCGAGCGCCTTTGACCTCTGGCTACAGGCTGATCGGCGTTTGCCTCATCCACAAGAGCCGTCCCGGCTGCCGGCTGTAAAGTGGATTCGCCAAAGCGACGTTGCGCGCCAGTTCGCATCTGCCGCAGGAACAGGTCCGTCATCACAGAATGGTCGACCGGCCTCGCAAACAGATAACCTTGACCAAAATCGCAGCCCAGTTCTCGCAGAAGGCTGGCCTGCTCCTTCGTTTCTATCCCTTCAGCAACGACCTTGATTCCGAGGTTCCGGCTGATGCCCACCAACCCCTCGATGATCGCCGCCCCGCCCTGTCCACGCACGAGCTGGTCGACGAATGACTTGTCGATCTTGATGTGATCCACCGGGACGGTCAGCAGATGCGTCAGCGACGCATATCCGGTGCCGAAATCATCAAGCGCAACCTTCAGACCTTTCGCGCGCAGCGACTTGATTTCCCGAGCAACAACGTGATCGCGTTGTCCGAGATAGACGGTTTCCGTCACCTCGAGAATAACGTGTTCCAGAGGAACACCGGCGCCCTGGAATACCCTGGTCAGTTTCTCACCAAGATGTCCGCCATGAAAATCGGCGGATGACACATTGACGCCGACATGCTGGAACGGAATTCCCAGATCCAGCCAGCGGCGAACATCCCGCGACACCAACCCCAACATGCGTTCTGTCAATTCGGAAGCAACCTGGATATCGGACGTTGCCTCGTGAAACTCGGCTGCCGGAACAATATCACCCTTTTCTGAGCGCATCCGGCACAGCGCTTCAACGCCGACAATCTCCTTGGTATCCAGATTCACGATCGGCTGATAATGCGCTTCGAGCCGATTGTCGCTTAGCGCCGCGCTGACATCCCTCACCGCGCGCGCCCGCCGCGTCATGGCTGTACGGAAACGAGGGGCATATCCGACATACTTTCCGCGGTTAGCCTCCTTTGCGTGATAAAGCGCGAAGTCGGCATTCTGGCGGACGGTTTCCACATTGCAGTCACTTGTACCAAAGACCGCACCTCCGATCGTCGCCTTGGGGACGATGGCGTAGCCACCGCACGCGGCCGGCTCCTTCAAACGATTGAGTATCGCGGCAGCAATGCCGTCGACATCGGACACACCATCTCGTGCATGAACGATGATGGCGAACTCATCGCCACCCAGGCGAAACGCCTCACTCGTCGAAACCGTTTCTCCGATACGCTGAGCGACGCACCGGATCAGATCATCACCCGCCTCATGTCCGAAGCTGTCGTTAACGACCTTGAGGTTGTCGATATCGATCAGAAGCAGGCCCCATGCCCCGCATTGGTCCGAGGGAAGCTGCGAGACGTTCATGTTGAAGCTCGCGCGATTGCCAAGACCGGTCAGCGCATCGGTATATGCAAGCCGATCGCGCTCCGTCACTCTCTCATGCCGATCGAGTGCAATCGCACAGAGATGGACGCATGTTGCCACAATCCTCTGCTCGAGCGGACTTGGGCCGCGTTTCTCCCGATAGTAAAAGGCGAACGTGCCGAGCACGCGTCCTTGGCCACTGCAAATCGGAGAGGACCAGCAGGCCAGAAACCCAAGAGGCAAAATCAGGGCCTTGTAGTCAGCCCAGAGGACATCTGTCTCGATGTCGAAAACCGCCACCGGCTCACGTCGATAGGCTGCCGTTCCGCATGAGCCGCAAACAGGCCCGATCCTTACACCATCCAACCTGGAAGAATAGCGATCGGGCAGACTGGGGCTTGATAACGGATGCAGTAATCCGTCACGATCGACGGTGAGAACCGAGCAGACAATATTCGGGACAAGCGCCTCCACTTCACGGCACAATCGATCAATTGTTATCTTAAGCGGATCGCCTCTCGCGACCATTTCAAGAATGATGTTTTGGAGGGAAATCAGCATCGTCCGCACGCTGAGTGGCGCAAAATGCCAACGTACTTTATTTAAATGAATAAAAAGCTAGTCAAACAATCGCAATTTTAGCTTGTTGTCTGCGTGGCAGTCGGCAACAGCCGCCTGGCATTCGGTCCAACGGCTTGTCTGGCAGGTGCCGCCCGAGAGATCGCGCATTCATCGGCGTTCACAGCCGCATCTTTGGCCAT
This sequence comes from Pseudomonadota bacterium, assembly GCA_023405565.1. Lineage (GTDB taxonomy): Bacteria > Pseudomonadota > Alphaproteobacteria > Rhizobiales > Xanthobacteraceae > Pseudorhodoplanes. Next base: position 892 of record JAEXXW010000587.1, on the reverse strand, counting down.
AACCGGATTTCATCCCGGCGACAACGGGCCAAATACAGACGTGCGGGTCACACTCTCAATTCGCCCGTCCCTGTCAGAGATAACTACCGATCCCCGCACTATTTCCGCTGAATCCGTTTTGCACGGAGAGAAGGCTGTTATAGCCGCGCACCAGACGATTCATGACCTGCTCGGTCACGCCGAGGGCCGATTTTTCTTCCGCGCTCATCGACGCATATTGCTTGATCATGGCGAGGCTGCCCGCACTCGGATCGCTGCCATTCGCAGAATTGATGGCGTTCAAAAGGTTCAGGCGATTGCGCTGATTCAGTTCGGCTTTGGCCGCGCGGGCCTCATCGATCGAAAATGTCGCATTTTGATTCAGCGAGATCGTCGCCAGCATGCGATTGTCGAATTTCGAAAAATCGACCTGCTGGCCGGATTGACGGCGTGCGTTGAAGACGAGTTCACGGCCATTGTCCGCCGCCGCATTGATCTGATCATCCAGCAACGCGCGGGCACGTGCGGCAATCGTTCCACCGCTGGCGCCTGTGGTCGGGCCATCCGCGTCGCTTGTCGTGTCAAGCAATGCGCGCACAGGATCGTCGGCGTTGCCTGTATCCGGAGCCTTGCCGAAGGTCTTGCGTGCCGCTGCGGCGCCTTCAACAAGTGCGTTGCGCGGAGTCTGCCACAAGGCCGTATTGCGCTCATCCGCACCGGCTTCATCCATATAGGCGAGCGCCGCCTCATAGAGACTTGCATAGTCCCCGCTATACCGGGCGATGACGGCCTTGTGGGCGACGGCATCGTCAAAACGGTCCTGCAGCGCCAACTTTGCCGCTTTCACCTCATCATCCGAAAACAGCTTTTGTGCGTTTGATGCCACCGCCGACAATGTCGCACGGCTCTGGCT
>JAEXXW010000553.1 GCA_023405565.1 Pseudomonadota bacterium | reverse complement strand
GTTCTCATTTTGCTGATCCCACCGTTGCTGGACCGGACGCAGAATGCGACCGGCTGGACGACGGCGTATTATGGTTTCTGGAGTTACGTCACCGCCATCGCGGCGCTGGGCGTCGTCATATCCGGTATTCGCGATTTCTTTGCCGCACGGCGTGCCAAATGGCTGATACTCGGCCCGGCCAAGGCGTTAGTCGATGCATTGCCGCAAGAAACCCATATGCTGGTGACGGGCGCGACCGGCTTTATCGGCCGCCGTCTCGTTCAGGCTTTGGCCGAGGCCGGTCATCGCGTCATCGTCCTTACGCGCGACGTGCAAAAGTCTGCCGCCCTTTGTCCGCCCTTCACGGTCGTGACCGATCTCGATCAGCTTCCCGACGATGTTCGTATCGATGCCATCGTCAATCTTGCCGGCGAGCCGATTTCCGACGGTCTCTGGACCAAGGCGAAGCGCGACCGCATCCGCAATTCGCGTCTGTCCGTCACGCAGGAAGTCGTGCGCTTCATCGCGCGGCTGGAGCAATCACCTGCCGTGCTGATCAACGGCTCCGCCATCGGCTGGTACGGATTGTGGGATGATGAAATTCTGTCCGAACACAATGCTGGTCGCGCATGTTTCAGCCACGACATTTGCGACGCGTGGGAACGAGAGGCCAGCAAGGTGGCCATTCACGGCGTGCGCGTTGTGTGTCTTCGGATTGGACTCGTACTCGGAATCGAGGGTGGCATTCTCAGCCGGTTGCTGACGCCTTTCGAATTCGGCCTTGGTGGCCCCATCGGATCTGGACAGCAATGGATGTCATGGATCGAACGCGACGATCTTGTTCGTCTGATCGCACACGCGATCACTCAGCGTGAGATTTCCGGCGCGCTGAATGCCACCGCGCCGCATCCGGTTCGCAACCGCGACTTCACGCGTGCGCTGGGTTCGGCGCTGCGTCGGCCGACAATTGTCCCTGTCCCGGCCTGGCCGCTGCAGCTGCTCGCCGGTGACTTTGCGCGAGAGTTGCTGCTTGGCGGTCAGCGTGTCGCGCCCGGCAAGGCGCAAACGTCAGGATTTGTCTTCCGGCATGAGCATATCGAGACAGCACTGACTATGCTGCTGTCTGACCGCACATCAAGCGAAGCTCGCAAGACAATGGTAGCGTTGGACCGCATACATCCGGCCAACAATTGAACCAGTTGCATCAATGGTTCGACCGATGCTGCAATGCGGTGCAGCAGCGGCAAAGCTTTGCGCTCATTTGATCCCTGCGCTATCTCAACCACCAGACACGAGGCCAATCGGGGCCAAAGCCAAGCTCAAATTTTCAATGGAGACGGGCATGCGTGAAGTTGGCCATTTCATCGGTGGGCAAAAGGTCAGCGGGACGTCCGGCCGGTTTGGCGACGTCTTCAATCCCTCAACCGGCGAGGTTCAAGCTAAAGTCGCCCTTGCCACCAAGGCTGAGGTCGAGGCCGCCATCGCCAATGCGCAAGCCGCGCAGCCGGCCTGGGCGGCCACCAACCCGCAGCGCCGCGCGCGGGTGATGTTCAAGTTCCTCGAGCTGATCCAGAAGGACATGGATTCGCTTGCCGCCCTGCTCGCCTCCGAGCATGGCAAGGTCATTTCCGATGCCAAGGGCGATATCCAGCGCGGCATCGAGGTGGTCGAATTCGCCTGCGGCGTGCCGCACCTGCTGAAGGGCGAGTTCAACGACTCCGCCGGCCCCGGCATCGACCTTTATTCGATGCGCCAGCCGCTCGGTGTCGTGGCCGGCATCACGCCGTTCAACTTCCCGGCCATGATCCCGATGTGGAAATTCGCGCCGGCCATCGCCTGCGGCAACACCTTCATCCTGAAGCCGTCGGAGCGCAATCCGTCGGTGCCGATCCGTCTCGCCGAACTGATGATCGAAGCCGGACTGCCTGCCGGCGTGCTCAACGTCGTCAACGGCGACAAGGAAGCGGTTGATGCGCTCCTGGTCGATCCGCGCGTCATGGCGATTGGCTTTGTCGGCTCGACGCCGATTGCCGAATACATCTATGCCACCGGCTGCGCGCACGGAAAGCGCGTGCAATGCTTCGGCGGCGCCAAGAACCACATGATCATCATGCCGGATGCCGACATGGATCAGGCGGTCGATGCGCTGGTCGGTGCCGGTTATGGCGCCGCCGGTGAACGCTGCATGGCCATTTCGGTTGCCGTTCCGGTTGGTGAGAAGACGGCCGATGCGCTGGTGCAGAAGCTGATCCCGCGCGTGGAGAGCCTGAAAGTCGGCCCGTCGACCGATCCGCAGGCCGATTACGGCCCGCTGGTGACAAAGGCGCATCTCAACAAGGTGAAGGCCTATGTCGATACCGGCGTGAAGGAAGGCGCAAGTCTCCTCGTCGATGGCCGGACCTTCAAGCTGCAGGGCTACGAGAACGGCAACTTCCTTGGCGGCTGCCTGTTCGACCATGTCACGCCGGACATGACGATCTACAAGGAAGAAATCTTCGGCCCGGTGCTGTCGGTCGTGCGTGCGAAGGATTACGCGGAAGCGCTGCGCCTGCCGTCCGAACACGAATACGGCAACGGCGTTTCGATCTTCACCCGCGACGGCGACACCGCCCGCGACTTCACCAGCAAGGTGAATGTCGGCATGGTCGGCGTGAACTTCGCCATTCCGGTGCCGCTCGCCTATCACACCTTCGGCGGCTGGAAGCGTTCGGGCTTCGGGGACCTCAACCAGCATGGCCCGGACTCGATCCGCTTCTACACCAAGACCAAGACGGTGACGGCGCGCTGGCCG
>JAEXXW010000543.1 GCA_023405565.1 Pseudomonadota bacterium | reverse complement strand
CACCCATCCGGTCCGCGCGGATCTGATGACGCTTCTCGTGCGCACCGATCCCAAGCAAAGCGGTTATCGCGGGTTGTCGATGCTGCTGGCCGAAAAACCGCGTGGTGACGACGGTCATCCGTTTCCCGCTCCGGGCATGTCCGGCACCGAGATCGAGGTGCTTGGTTATCGCGGCATGAAGGAATACGAGATCGCGTTCGATGGCTTTGAGGTGAAGACAGAGAACCTGCTCGGTGGCATCGAAGGTGCCGGCTTCAAGCAATTGATGCAGACCTTCGAGGCGGCGCGCATTCAGACCGCTGCGCGCGCGATCGGTGTCGCGCAGGCGGCGATGGATCAGGGGCTGGCCTATGCGCAGCAGCGCTCGCAATTCGCACGGCCCATCATCGCGTTTCCCCGCGTTGCCGACAAGCTGGCAATGATGTCAGTCGAAATTTTGATCGCGCGACAACTGACTTATTTTGCCGCGCGACAAAAAGATTCCGGCCGTCGCTGCGATCTTGAAGCCGGAATGGCCAAGCTGCTCGCGGCCCGTGTCGCCTGGGCGGCCGCGGACAACACCGTGCAGATCCATGGCGGTAACGGATTTGCGTTGGAATTCCCCGCCTCGCGTCTCTTGTGCGACGCGCGCATCCTGAACATCTTTGAGGGAGCAGCGGAAATCCAGGCGCAAGTCATTGCCCGTCGGCTGCTGGATGGCAGCAACTAGGCTTCGCCGGGCGATCGAAGCGCGTGATTGCGTCGCGGCCGCGCAATCGCAACGGATTTCCTGCCTGCGCGTTGATCGATCGCAAAGCGGGCGCATGAGCATGGTGTTTCATGCTCGTCCGCAAGGAGGAGTTTTCAATGACGTCGAGCAAATGTCTGAAGATCGGTGAAGGCGAATGGGTCGTCGTATGCGACGGCAGCAAGGCCCTGTTCCTGCAAAATGCCGGCGATGCCAAATTTCCCAATCTGCAAACCCGCGAGGTGCTCGAGCAGAAAGTGCCGCCGACCAGCGAACTGGGCAGCGATGCACCGGGCCGCTCCTACTCATCTGTTGGTAATGGCCGCTCGGCCGTCGAGCAGACCGATTTTCACACGCAGCAGGAAGATGAATTCCTGCGCTCGATTCTTGCCAAACTCGACACGGCTATTCTCGCCGGCCAGATCAAGTCGGTCATTCTGGTCGCGCCGCCGCGTGCCATCGGCGTCCTTCGGCAGGGCTACACGCACGCCCTTAAACAGGCCGTCCGCGAGGAGATCCAGAAGGATTATGTGAAGATGCCCGTTTACGAGATCGAGAAGCATCTCGCAGCCTGAGGCGGCCACGTCTTCCGAGGACGTCCGTCCGGGCAGGCGCGGGCGCTCAACGCCTGATCGTGCCGCGGGGCGGATACCCGTTTTGCGGGTATATTCGGGGCCTGGGCCGGTGGTGCTGCCGCCGGCCCGGTGCTAGGAAGCCCTGATGTCCAATATCTTCTATCATCTTGTGCCGTTCGCCATCGGCGCGGTCGCCATTGTCCTGCTGCTGGGCCTCGTCAACATGATGCGGGGCGGATCGCCCTACACGTCGCAGAAGCTGATGCGGCTTCGTGTGGTGCTGCAGTTTGTGGCGCTGGTGATTATCATGGCGGCCCTCTGGATGATGGGGCGCTAGGACCAATGGTCGTCCTCAACAAGATTTACACCCGCACGGGCGACGACGGCATGACGTCGCTCGGCTCCGGCGAGCGGCGCAAGAAATACGATCTGCGGGTGGCTGCTTATGGCACACTGGATGAGGCTAATGCCGTGATCGGTATTGTGCGGCTGCATACGGCCGGCGATCCCGTTCTCGACCCGATGCTGTTGCGCATCCAGAACGACATTTTCGATGTCGAGGCCGATCTCTGTATCCTCGACGACGCCAAGGGGAAGGGGCCGGGCGGGGCCAAGCTCAACGTCACTGAAAAGCAGGTCCAGTGGATCGAACAGCAGATCGACAGGCTGAACGAAGGGTTGTCGCCGCTGCGGTCCTTTATCCTGCCGGGCGGGACGCCGGCCGCCACCTATCTGCATCTGGCGCGCACCATCTGTCGGCGTGCCGAACGGCTGATGATCGAACTGCGTGATCAGCCGGGCGAAACCGTGACGCCGGAGGCGATCCAGTACGTGAACAGGCTGTCGGACTTCCTGTTCGTGGCGGGCCGCCATGCGAACGACAAAGGGACGCAGGACGTGCTTTGGCAGCCGGGGCAGAATCGGTGAGCGGTCGGAGCAATGCAGGTTTCGAGGCCGGTTCTTCGCGGATGCAGGACATCCGTTGTTGGACGGAACAGCCATGCCGTTGACACCCTGCCAATCCCTCTCTTACTTAGCCGCCGATTTCGCAGCTGCGAAGGGTTGAAACATGAAGATTCTCGTGCCCGTCAAACGGGTTATCGACTACAACGTCAAAGTGCGGGTCAAATCGGACGGGTCCGGCGTCGAACTCGCCAACGTCAAGATGTCGATGAATCCGTTTGACGAGATCGCGGTGGAAGAGGCGATCCGGCAGAAGGAAGCCGGCAAGGCGACCGAGATCGTGGCCGTTTCGATCGGACCGGCCCAGGCCTCCGAGACGATCCGCACCGCGCTAGCCATGGGCGCCGACCGCGGTATCCTGGTCAAGGTCGATGCCATGCCGGAACCGCTGGCGATCGCGAAAATCCTGAAAGGTATTGTCGAGGCGGAGCAGCCGGGCCTTGTCATCCTCGGCAAGCAGGCGATCGACGACGATTCCAACCAGACCGGCCAGATGCTGGCGGCTCTGCTGAACTGGCCGCAAGGGACCTTCGCCTCCAAGCTGGTGATCGAGGGTGACGGCATTTCGGTAACCCGCGAAGTCGACGGCGGCCTGCAGACCGTGAAGCTGAACAGCCCGGCGATCGTGACGACCGATCTGCGCCTGAACGAGCCGCGCTATGCCAGCCTGCCGAACATCATGAAGGCGAAGAAGAAGCCGATCGATGAGAAGGCGCCCGGCGATTACGGCGTCGACGTCAAGCCGCGGCTGGAAATCCTGAAGACGGTCGAGCCCGGTGGCCGCAAGGCGGGCGTGAAGGTGACCACGGTGGCCGAACTGGTCGAGAAGCTGAAGAACGAAGCGGGAGTTCTGTGATGACGACACTGCTGATCGCAGAACACGACAATGCCTCGCTGAAGGACGCGACCGCCAAGGCGCTCACCGCCGCCAAAGCGCTGGGCGGCGATGTGCATGTCCTCGTTGCCGGTAAGGGCGCGCAGCCCGCGGCCGATGCGGCGGCAAAGCTCGACGGCGTGAAGAAGGTGCTGCTAGCCGATGCTGACGCTTACGCGCATCAGCTGGCCGAGCCGCTGGCTGCGCTCGTCATCGCGCTGGCCAAGGATTACGACACCATTGTCTCGCCGGCGACCACAACCGGCAAGAACTTCATGCCGCGCGTTGCGGCGCTGCTCGACGTGATGCAGGTGTCCGACATCATCAAGGTCGAAGCACCGGACACGTATGTCCGGCCGATCTACGCCGGCAACGCTTTGCAGACGGTGAAATCGACCGACGCCAAGAAGGTCATCACCGTGCGCACCTCGACCTTCCAGGCGACCGGCGAGGGCGGTTCGGCCCCGGTCGAAGCCGTGCCTGCGGCGGCCGACCCGGCTTTGTCGCGCTTCGTCGGCGAGGAATTGTCGAAGTCCGACCGCCCCGAACTGACCTCCGCCAAGATCATCATCTCCGGTGGCCG
>JAEXXW010000526.1 GCA_023405565.1 Pseudomonadota bacterium | reverse complement strand
TGATAATGCACGCCGTCTTCCTGCTTGTAAGCAGGATCGTGCTCTTCATCGACGATGATCAGACCAAGATCGGCGTAAGGCAGGAACAACGCAGAGCGCGCGCCGACAATCACCGAGGCTTCGTTCTGGGCAATGGCCGACCATGTGCGTGCGCGCTTGCGGCCGCCGAGTTGCGAATGCCATTCCGCCGGACGCACACCGAAGCGCGCTTCGAAGCGATTGAGGAATTGCGTGGTCAGCGCAATTTCCGGCATCAGGATCAGCGTCTGGCGGCCGTTGCGAATGTTGTCGGCAACGGCCTCGAAATAGACTTCGGTCTTGCCCGATCCGGTCACGCCATCGATCAGCATCGCCGAGAAGCCGCCATTCAATGCGTCTTTCAGCGTCTGCGCCGCGGCTTTCTGCGCGTCGGAGAGTTCGGGCAAAAAATGATCCGGATCGGGCGCTGGCGCGACCGGCTCCGGCGGCAGCACCAGCGTTTCCAGCGTGCCTTCGTCGATCAGGCCGTCGATCACGCCGACGGAGACGCCAGCCTCCTGCGCGGCTTCGCTTTTCAGCCGCGCCATACCATCGGCCAGGGCATTGAGAACGCGGGCACGGGCGGCCGTCATCCGCTGCGGCTTGGGACCGGCGAGCCGCACGCCGACCCGCTCGCGCGCAGGACCGAGATTCTGGCCCATGCGCAGCGCCATGTTCAGCACCGTGCCGCGCGCCCCCAGCGTGTATTCGGACACCCAGTCGATGAACTGGCGCAACTCATCGCGCAGCGGCGGCACATCGAGCTTGGCGTCTACATCCTTGAGTTTGTTGTGCAATCCGGGCCGCGGATCGCCCTCGCCCCAGACCACGCCGACATACTCGTTCGGCCCCAGCGGCACCGCCACGACATCGCCCGGGGCAAGCGTCATCCCCGTGGGAACACGGTAGGAATAGGCCCGGTCGAGCGCCACCGGCACCACCACATCGACAATCTTCATCGCCATAAGGCGCGACACTCGCCCGATTCCGGGCCCTTAAGGAAGGGTGAAGGAAGGCGGTGAGATAAGTCGGGAATGCCAGAACATCAAACAGCGCTGCCGTTCTCGCCAGAGATTTCTGCGGAGTTTCTGCGCTGGCTGGCGTTTCTCGGCGACCAGAAGCGCATGTCGCCCAAGACGGTCGAGGCTTACCAGCGCGACGTCACCCAGTTCCTCCTGTTCATGACCGAACATCTCGGCGAGGACGTCTCGCTGGAAAATCTCGCCGCGCTGGCACCGCGCGACGTCCGCGCCTTCATGGCCGCACGGCGGTCACAGGGCATCGGTGCACGGACACTGATGCGGCAACTGGCCGGCGCGCGATCCTTCGCCCGCTTTCTCGAACGTGACGGCAAGGGCAAGGTCGGCGCGCTCAATGCCGTGCGCGCGCCCAAGATCGCCAAGACCCTGCCGAAGCCGCTGACTGTTCCCTCAGCCAAGCGTGTGTCCGATATCGGCCTGCGCGCTGGCGAGGAACGCGAGCCCTGGATCTTCGCACGGGATGCTGCGGTGCTGGCGCTGCTTTATGGTGCGGGCCTTCGTATCTCCGAAGCGCTCGGTCTCACTGGCAAGGATGTGCCGGCACCGGGACAGGGTGACACGATCATCGTCACCGGCAAGGGCAATAAAACGCGCATGGTGCCGGTGCTGCCGCAAGTGCTGACGCTGGTCGCCGATTACATCGCGCTTTGTCCCTATGACATCTCCGACGCTGAGCCGCTGTTTGTCGGCGCCAAGGGCGGGCCGCTGTCGCCGCGCATCATCCAGCTGACGATGGAGCGGCTGCGTGGCGCGCTGGGCCTGCCGGATTCAGCAACACCGCATGCCTTGCGGCATTCCTTCGCGACGCATCTGCTGTCACGCGGCGGCGATCTGCGTTCGATCCAGGAATTGCTCGGTCACGCCTCGCTCTCGACGACGCAGATCTATACGGCTGTCGATACCGAGCGGCTGCTCGACGCCTACAAGGCCGCGCATCCGCGCGCCTGACGCCTCTTCTTCACTGGCGCCAACACGGTTATACGTTGCGATATTTCGCATCGCGGAGTCATTTCATGCGCCTTGTTGTTCTCGCAACATTACTCGCCAGCACCCAGACCGCATTTGCGACCGGCGGCTTTACCTGCAGTATCGACGACAAAGCCGTGAATTTCGAGGTGATGGCCGTCGTCAGTCATGGCGTCGGCGAGCAGATCCCGCAAATCAAGGCGGAGCTAGAAATCCGCGCGCCCGGCACGCCAGACGATCTGCGCAAACTCGATCTCAGCGAGAGCGTGACTCAAAAGTGGTATTACGACCGCGATCTCAAGCTGCGCTTTTATCGGGACCGTGAGGGCGAGAAGGCTCATGGCTATGTCGAACTCATCATCCAGGCCCGGCGCAAGAAGGGCGAAGACGAAACCGGATATAGCGGCAATTACCTGCTGACGGTCTATGATCTCGGCACGGCCGGCGGCTCGGAAGGCAAGACGACCAAACGGCGCGGCCGCGTGTCCTGCTCCGGTGAATGAGCGTTAATCGAACGGTCTCACAAACGTCATCCGCTACAAATTGATTATCGGACAGGGTGCTACGGCCCTTGCGAAGAGACATCGCAAGCGTCATCGTCCGGCACATTGATCTGGGAGCTTTAGCGATGAGTCACGGCGTTCACGCGGTTCAGCATGAAGTCGAACACGAAATCAAACACGAAGGCGGACATCACAACGAAGACACGACACTCTCGCAGAACAAGAAGATCGCGCTGCTGATTGCCGTGATCGCACTGTGCCTCGCCTTTTCGGAAACGCTCGGCAAAAGCGCGCAGACCTCCGCGTTGAATTATCAGATCGAGGCGTCGAATCTCTGGAACTTCTTCCAGGCCAAGAATATCCGCCGCACCAGCACCATCGTCGCCGGCGAAGCCATGAAGGCTGAGCTGGCGGACGCGGTGGAGGGCCCGCGCAAGGCGGCGATGCAGAAACAGCTGGACGAATGGGCGAAAACCGCTGCCCGTTATCGCTCCGAGCCTGAAGCGGCCGACGGAAAAGGCGAAGGAACGGTTGAGCTCGCCCGACGCGCGCTGGAAGAACAAAAGAAACGCGACGACGCCTTGGCAAAATATCATCATTACGAAGTCGCTTCGGCAGCGTTCCAGATCGCCATTGTGCTGGCATCGGCAACAGTGATCACCGGCATGA
>JAEXXW010000461.1 GCA_023405565.1 Pseudomonadota bacterium | reverse complement strand
CAACACCTCGTCGCCGCCGCCTTGATGCAGGCGACCGGCGCGAAATTCCTCGACGTGCCCTACAAGGGCGCACAGGCCGCCTATCCCGATATTCTCGCCGGCCGCGTCGACTTTTTCGTCGACTCCTTCTCTGCAGCGCTGCCGCATGTGCAGAACGGTTCGGTGAAAGGCATCGCGCTCGCCGGCCCCAAGCGCAATCCGCAATTGCCGAATGTGCCGACCATGGCCGAAGCCGGCGTGAAGGGCTTCGACATCGATTCCTGGATCGGCATCTTCGTGCCGGCCAAGACACCGCCGGAGGCTCTCGCCAGGTTGCGCAAGGAAGTGCGCGCGATCATTCCGGAGCTGAAAGGCGCCTATGAGAAGATCGGTGGCACCACGATCGAGATGAGCGAAGCGGAAACTGGTCCGTTCATCCAGAAGGAATATGAATCCTGGACCAAGGTGATCAAGGACAGCGGCATCAAGCTGGACTGATCAAGCCTGACATCATCCAGTCATGCCCGCTTCGCTGCGGACATGACTGGCTCAGGCCGCTTCCATTCTGAACGCGGCATCAAAGCCAAGTGCACGCTTGGCTTTCTCGCTCGACACGGCGCCATCATCCTCGGCGATGTTGTAGAGGCCGGGCGCCCCCTGCGTGAGCGCCAGCAATGCGGCCTGAGCCGCAGCATCGACATGCAACGGCGCAGCCCCTTTTGCGACCTCGGTCCATGTGCCGGGGCCATAAAGTCGGCCATAGCGGAGCACAATGCCATCGATACCCGGTGTTTGCGTCACCGCCTGTTCAAGCGCGATGACGCCGGTCTGTAATGGATCGATCGGATGATCCTCGGTCAAGGCCCCCTCGCCCGGCGCATAGGCAAAGGCAATGCTTTGCGCGATGACGCGGCGCACGCCGGATGCGAGCACGGCATCGACCAGATTGCGCGTGCCGTCGATGCGCAGCTTCGCGTTGGCCGCCAGCGCCGCAGCCATTGTGTTGGGATCGAGCGTCTGCGGCAGGTCGGTGAGCTGATGGATGATCGCGTCCGGCTGTGCGGCATAGACGGCGAGTTTCAGCTTCTGTGCATCATAGACATCAACGACCGCGGCTGTTGCGCCAAGCGCCTGCAAGGCGGCCGCTTTCGTTTCCGAGCGGGTCGTGCCGACAACATCGTGACCAGCCTTGCGCAACAACACGACGAGACGACGACCAATGACCCCGGTGGCTCCGGCCAGAAAGACCTTCATGGACGCTTTGCCTCCAGCGATTTGATCGTTTCTTCTGTCAGGGCTCGAAACCGCGCCGGCTCCAGATCACCCAGCGGCTGCTTCTTGTCCGCTTTTCGGGATTTGAAAGCTGCCAGTCCGATCGCGTGACGCACCTCGTTCTGCCGTGCAAGATCGAGTTTCGCCAAATCCTTGTTGCCATCGGATCGTTTCGGTGCCGGCAGCGGACCGCGCGCTTTCTCGAATGTCGCCATCATCGCGACGAGGACTTCGTCACTGCCCGGCCGGCCGAGCCATTCGATGCCGATCGGCATGCCGCGCCCATCCACAGCCATCGGTGCGGCTGCTGACGGCAAGCCCGAGCTGCCGGCAATGAAGCAGGTGATGTGATCGGACACATCCTCCCGCGCACCGCCTCGTCCATCGGTCGGATAGACGATGGCATCGAGCCTGTTGCGATCCATCAGCGCCATGAGGCGCGACCGATTATTCCCGATGCGGCGAAGAGCGACACGCTCGCGCCATGGCGACGATGCACCGGCATCGCGGCATTGCCATGCGGTCCATTCCGGCCGGATCAGACCCGAATTGCAGACATCGGCCCAGGTCTTGCGCGCCCACGTCTGGCGCTCGGTTGAATAGCGCGCGAAATCGCGGTTCACCTTCTCGGCAAAGCCCTTGAGGAATTCCGGCCCCATCCGTGTGTCGAAACTGACGATGGCCACGCGATCGACAATCTGCGCGCCCTGCGCCCGCATCTGTGCGATCGCCTGCGCGAGCTTACCGCGTGTGTCGGCATCGGCTGCCGACCAGGGATCCTTGCCGTTGAATCGACGCAGGATGCCGATGCGCTTGCCGCGCAAGCCATCCGGGTTGCTCGCCTGCTGGCCGCGCCAATTGTCGCCGACGCTGGACAAGGCCGTGCGCAATGTCGGCACATCTTTGGCAATGGCGCCCGTCGTACCGTTGACGAAGCCGATCGGAAAAACGCCCTCGGTCGAGAACCGTCCCAGAGTCGGGCGCAGAGCGACTACGCCATTGTAGACAGCGGGAATGCGCAGTGATCCGCAATTGTCGCTACCCAGAGCGAGCGGCACAAAGCCCGCAGCAACGGCCACGGCTGATCCGCTCGACGAGCCTCCGGGCGACATCTGCGTGTTGTATGCATTGCCGACACGACCGCCCGCGCCGGACAAGCCGCGAATGCCCATCGCAAACTCGTCCATGTTGGTCTTGCCGACGATGATGCCACCGGCCGCGCGAATACGTTTGACGAGATCAGCATCCTGCATCGGCTGATTTTTTGCCAACGCCAGCGAGCCAACCGACATCGACA
>JAEXXW010000442.1 GCA_023405565.1 Pseudomonadota bacterium | reverse complement strand
CTGTCCTATGAAGAAGCATCCACATCGCTTCAGTTGTTTGCACGCGACGTCGTGCCAGCTTTTGCCGGCAGGGTTGCGGCGTAATGTCAGGGACGCTCGTCTGGCCATGTGATTGGTGCGGCCGGATGAAGATCTTTACGGTGGGCAGAGCGGTTGCCCACCTCGCTGGAAACGCGCGGCTGCGGATCGGTGCGACACTGCTTTGCATCGTCCCTTCTTGACGTAGCGCGTTGACTAAGGCCTGTTCCAAACCTCTTCGCGTTCATTCCCTCACTCAGTGTGGTTCTGATGGTATCTCATCATGTCGTGCATCTCAAAGATGCGCTGAATTCCGGCAAATTCGTTCTCACCGCCGAAATCACTCCGCCGGTCTCCTGCGACAGCAATGATCTGCTGGAGAAGGCGTTGCCGCTTCGCGGCCTCGCCGATGCCGTCAATGTCACCGATGGTGCCGGCGCGCGCGCGCATATGGATTCCGTCACGGCGGCCACCATTCTGCTGCAGAATGGGATTGAGCCCATTCTGCAACTGACCTGCCGCGATCGCAATCGCCTCGGCCTGCAAGCGGCGTTGATGGGTGCGGCCGCCATGGGCGTGCGCAACCTCCTGGCGCTGCGTGGCGACGATCCGAAATTCGGCGATCAGCCGGACGCCAAGCCGGTCTTCGATCTCGATGCGCGCGGTCTGCTGCAGACCGCAGCGCGCATGCGCGATGCGCAGGAATTGCCGTCCGGCAAGAAGATCGGCGGCAAGCCGGATTTTTTCCTTGGCGCGGCCGATGCACCGATCGATCCGGTGCCGGACTGGAAGCCGGCGTCGCTCAAGGGCAAGGTCGAGGGCGGGGCGCGGTTTGCGCAGACGCAGTTCTGCATGGATGCAGGCGTGCTGCGGCGTTATACGGCGCGCCTGAAGGAGGAGGGCGTTCTGCCTGAGCTGTCTATGATCGTCGGCGTGGTACCGTTCCGTTCCGGCAAGTCGGCGCGCTGGATCAAGGAGAAGCTGTTTGGCTCGATCGTGCCGGATGCGATGATCGAACGCATGGATGCGGCGTCCGATCCGATTGCCGAGGGCAAGGCGATCCTCGTCGATTATCTTCTAGAGATTTCCGAAATCCCCGGTGTTGCCGGCGCGCATATCATGGCGCCGAACAACGATGAGGCGGTGCCGGAGGTCATTGCGCAATTCGGCAAGCGCAAAGGGACGTAATCGACAAGTCATGCGGCGCTCGCAACTATTGAACGAGCGCCGCCAGATACTGTCCGGTGCAGATCAGACGGTCTGAAGCCGCCGTTCGGGGTGGAATGTCCACAAGGCGAGAACGCCCATCACAACGAAGCTCGCCAGCACGATAACCTGCGTGGTGACGAAGGGCGGTTCCGCCTGTGTGGGCGCCAGATGCTGAAGGAAGGTGACCTTCTGGAAGCTCTGCACGATGAAGACGAAGAAATTGAGATACAGCGCGGCGAGCGCAGTTGCGACATAGATGGGTCGCCACCAGCCGGCGAGGCGATAGACGTAGAGCGCCAGCAACGCCACAAGGAGAATAACCATTGACAGGACGCCGACAGCGAGCGCCGGCGTGAAGGCGGTAATCGGAAACAGGAAGCCGGTCACGCTGGTCAGGATCGTGGTGAGAAGGAAAATGGCGGTCCAGACCGGAAGCTTGTGAGAGGCATACATGCCGCCCAGGACCACGAAGCCTGCAAATATGCCGATCATGCTAATGACGACATGCAGCAACAAGAACGCTTCGAGCGACAGACCGAGAACCACGACAATCTCCTGAACTGGAAGCCGGCGCACGGATTCTCTTTGCCGAACAGCCGCCGTCAAGACGGCCTAGACGGTTTGCACGACAGAAACATAAAGCACACTCCGTTCTGCGAGGGTCTCGCGAACGGATGACACATATCCTGGCCGGATAATGCTCCGGCCATATGGCGGTCTTCGTCTAGTGACGGAAGAACGACGCAGCGGCCGAGCGCATCGGAACGAAGATGCAGCGGGTGTTGGCGCCTTGGTGCTTGACCCAATGCTTGTCGACGTTGTCGTAGTCGCACGCGCAGCGATAGAACTTGCCGTCCGGAGAATAAGCCGTGCGCTTGCGAACCTGCCCCGTTGAGCGGACTTCCCATTCATCGTCCGGTAAGGGGCGTAATTCGCGCTCGCTGATCTCCCAGCAGCAATCATTGGTGACGCATCAAGTCGCGGGTATCCATGACAGCAGCCACGGGTTGGAGTGATATTCGCCCGCCAGGGCAACGCCCGCGATCGTCAATGCGGCGAGGATCGCAAGTCCGACGGCTTGTGCGACACGAGATCGTCGCTTGGGGCTATTCGTCTGAACAGGGACTTCGGATTTCGATACCGGACTGGAAGGCTCCGGCAACTCGTTACAGTTGGTCAACGGATGTGACATGGCTTTTCTTCTTTGCAGGAGTGACCCGGCAATTCCGGAGACAAGCAAGGGCTGCGCCAAGACGGAAGGCAGGCATTCGGTGCTTTTGGATGATAGAGGTGCATAATTACCTCCGCTCGATCGTGACGCCTTTGGCGGGAACGACCGGGCGAAAAGCTTGGTTCCCTTTCTAAAAAGGGACCAGCCATGAACCACGTGAGGGAAGGTCGAAGTCTTCAATCGCTAGGGGGCTGGCGCCGGCGCGTTGCTGCCGCGCGGGCGAACGAATGTACGGACGATCTTTGCCACCGAGGTATCCCGCTTTTTGGGGGAGAGTTGGGAGATAAAGTCCTTGGCGTGCAGCCTTTCCGAGAGAATCAGTGCGACTGACACCGAGTTCGTCACGATGTCCGGCCGGGAAAGCGTTGGTGCCATGTCGCGCTTTGCCGGTCAGGATCCGGCCCCGTATCCCCCATCTGCATGCGATCCCGAATTCCTGATCGCGATGCTTGAGGCCGTTCAAATTCTGGCGATCACCGCCTCCAGCAGCAGGCCGGCTGGGAAGGAAGCTAAACGGTTTTATATTTCGCTCCTACACCCATTGCGTGTCCAGCGCGAGCAAGGCAAGATGGAGGTAATACTTGGGGGCGTCGCGTGCGTCAGTGGGGTGGAGCAAGTGTCGCATTGTGTTTGATGCTGGGCCTTGGCGCCTGCAGCGTCGATCCGACTATGACGCGGTTCAAATCGGGCGCGTGGGATATTGAGGGCAAGACCGATCGCGTTTCGGACAAGCCGAATTACGCCGCGGGCATCCTGACAAGATCGCGAAACTTCAATGTAGAACCTTTGAAACTGGAATTGGCCAATCTCCAGCTTCTGTGCTTCGACAATGCGCCGGTGGTGTATTTCAAGTTTACGGAGACGGTCGGCTCGAACCGCAATTCGCGCCTCTCCTATCGTTTCGACCAAAATCCCGGACGCGATGTGAAAGTTCGTATCCTGCGGGATTCAAAAACGATCGTGATCGAGGACCAGCACGATGTCGTTCGCTTCGTCGATGAGATGCGAACGGCAAGCAATCTCATTGTGCAGGTTTTCTCGTTGACCGAGTTTCTGAGTACGGCGGATTTCAAGGTTGAGGGGGCGGCGAAGGCGATCGATGCTGTCTATGCCGGCTGCCCGCCTGTCTTCACCCAAAAAAACAGGATCAGCTAGTCCCCAATAAAATGCGTGTCGTGCTGACGTGTGCCGCCCGGCACTCGCTCGTGTGCATATGGACCGCATTGCTTCGCCGTCATTTTGTCCTAAATTGGAACAAGGTTCGCGTCTGTTCGCCGAGAACGAATCGAGACGTGTTTTCGGTCGCGCACCGAATCTTAAGAGAGTCTTGAACGTGCGGAATTTGAAACGATAAAGATCGGATCGTCAGCCTTCAGTGATGAAGGTGCGCCGCGCGGTGAAAGTGATGCGAACACGATGAGTATGAATTCCCACACCAATGGTTGGTGGCCTTCGATCCGCAGCCGTTCCCTGCAGGAACTGATCCCTTACGCAAGTCTCGCCGTCGTTGCGGCTTTGCTGTTCGGTTTCGTCAAATTGGCAGGTGAGGTGCTTGAAGGCGATACGCGCTCCTTTGATGAATTCGTACTGCGTTTGTTGCGCAATCCAGCCGATCTCGCCGATCCGATCGGGCCGGCATGGCTCGAAAGCGTTGTGCGCGATATCACCAGCCTTGGCAGTTTTTCGGTGCTGGCCATCGTGACGCTGAGCGCCGTGATCTATCTCTTGATCGATGGAAAGCGCGCTGCGGCCGCATTTGTTTTCTTCGCCATCGCCGGTGGCGGCGTTCTCAGCGAATTGCTCAAGCATCTCTTCGCGCGGCCGCGCCCGGAACTGGTCGCGCATCTCGTGGACGTCAAGACAATGAGCTTCCCAAGTGGGCATGCCATGCTATCGGCCGTCACCTTCCTGACGCTCGGTGCGTTGCTGACACGCATCCAGAGCCGGCGGCGATTGAAGGCCTATCTGTTGTCGCTTGCGATCTTTCTGACGATCCTGGTTGGCCTCAGCCGTCTCTATCTCGGTGTGCATTGGCCGACGGACGTCCTGGCGGGCTGGTGCGCGGGCGCCGCCTGGGCGATGGGCTGCTGGCTGCTCGCGACCTGGCTCCAAAGCCGTGGCCAGATTGAACAGCCGAATGCGAACGGCAATTGATGCGTTGCCGCAATTACGGTTAATCAATTTTCAAACCCACCCTCCTAAACTCATCCGACAGCTCCGTTGAATGGATGCCGGTGTAACGGCCACGCGTGGTGGGGTTTGTAT
>JAEXXW010000337.1 GCA_023405565.1 Pseudomonadota bacterium | reverse complement strand
CGGGCTTTCCATTCCTGGTACAGCGCCTGCGTGAATGACAGGACGAAGGCCTTGCTGGCGTAATAGACCGCCGATTGCGGCCCCGGCACAAAACCCGCGACCGAGGCGACATTCAAAAGCCCGCCGCGATGGCGCTCCAGCGAATCCACCCAGCGCAGCGACAGATCAGTCAGCGCGCGGATGTTGAGATCGATCATCGCCATCAGCTCGCTGCGCGGCTGCGACGCCGCGGCGCCAACGAGACCAAAGCCGGCATTGTTGACCACATATTGCGGTTCGAGATTGTGTTCGGCGAGCGCCACTTCGATGCGGTCGCCAGCATCCGGCTGTTCAAGATCAATCGTCAGAACGAGAGGCCGCGGATGACCGCCAGATTCGATTTCATCGGCAAGCCTTTCGAGCCTGTCGCCACTGCGGGCAACCAGCACGATACGATGGCCGTTGCGCGCAAAGATCTTCGCAAGCTCCAGACCAATGCCGGATGATGAGCCGGTGATGACGGCAACGGGTTCGCGTGCGCTCATGGCTCGCGGCTCATGCCTGACGTACCCCTGGCTGACACCAGCCGATCAGGCATCGTCCCGTGTCTTGCTGACCGCAGCGACTTCGCGCCGCAACTCGACACGATCGCGTTGGGAAATGCCAAGCAGGTCGGATGCGCGCCAGACGACATTGTCTTCGAACTCGTTCATGTTGCCGTCGGCATAGACCATTTCCCACATCATTTTCACGACACGGCGGCGGCCATCCTCGTCGAGCGAACGGTTGAGCAGGCTTGTGAAGCTGTAAAGATCGACAGCCTCGCGATCGGCGGCGGTCGCCGCTTCGATCAGCTCTTCGGTCGCGGCATCGTCGAGATCGAAGTGCCGCTTCAGCAGGTCATGCAACTTGCTGATCTCCTCGCCGGTTTCCTTGCCATCGATGGTCATGACGTGGATCAGCAAGGCCGCGGCGGCGAGCCGGTAATCGCTATCGTCAAAGCGGGCGGCCGGCTTGTCGCCAATGCCCACCTCGTTCAGGAAATCCTTCAGAATCTGCAGCATGCCCATCCGTTCCGTGCGGCCGCCCGACGATGTGGGGTCGGGCGCGCGGGTTGTAAAGCACGGATGTGGCGGCGGGAAGGGGCCAGGCCCCCAACCTTACGACACCGTAATCTTACGGTGCCGGCCTGTTTTGGCCGTCTTTCGCCTGGCGCTTTTTCGCCTAACGCTTGGGCACCGCGACGACGCAATCCAGCTCGATCCGGGCACCGGGCGAGCTCAACTGGTTGATGCAGACCATCGTCGAAGCCGGACGCCATTCACCCAGATAGGGCTTCATCGCCTTGTTCATGCCGTCGGCATCGCGCATGTCGGTCAGGTATTTCGTGATCTTGATGATGTCTTTGAAGTCGGCGCCGACCTCGTCGAGGATCAGCTTGATGCAATCCATGGCCAGCTTGGTTTGCTCCTCGATGCCATGCGGATGGATGTGTTCTTCGTCACGATGCGGATGGTGATGATAGAGCGACGATGGCGTGCAGCCGGACAGGAACATCAGGTCGCAGGCCCCGACGATCCGCACCGCCGGCGCATACGGCATCTTCCAGGCTTCTTCCGGCGAAGGATGAATGACATCCAGCGTGACATCGTTGCGGCGGACTTCGGTGATGCTCATGACAACGCTCCTTGCGTTTCTTTCTAGGCTTATGTGATGCGCCAGCGACCGAGCCAGATGTCGATCGCATCCTGCGTCTTGGTGACGACGATGCCGAGCGCGGCGAGAACGATCAGCACGGCGAAGACCTGTTCCGTCTCGAGGATCTGACCAGAGAGATAGAGCCGCGCGCCGAGGCCCAGCTTGCCGACGACCATCTCCGCTGCCACGACCAGAATGATCGATACGCCCAGACCCAGCCGCGTGCCGGCGAAGATCGCCGGGATCGCACTCGGGATCAGAACCTTGCGCACGATCTGCTGCTTGGTGGCACCGAGATCGCGCGCCGCCAGCACAAGACCCGGATCGCATTGCCGTACGCCGAGCACGGTGTTGATCAGAATCGGGAAGATCGCGCCGAGTGCACTGATCGTCAGCATGAACGGACCGCCGGTGCCGAGCCAGATGATCAAGAGCGGAATCAGCGTCACCTTCGGCAACGGATAGAGCGCAGCGATGAACATATCGGCGATGGCGCGCACGCGGGGGGATGTCGCGATCCACACACCAAGCAACGTGCCGACAACCAGCGCGATCGCAAATCCGGCAAAGATGCGATAGAGCGTGACGCCGAGATCGGTTGCCAAGCCGCCGGTCAGGAACATGGCGACGAGCGCCACCACAATCTGGCTTGGCCGCGGCAGATAGAGCGGTGAGACGCCCGACACATAGGCGCTGACCTCCCAGACCAGCAGCACCAGCGCGACCGAACCCCAGCCCAGCACACGCGGATCGTCGATCAACGCCTTCCAGCCAGCGCTTCGCGGAGGACGCGTTTCGCTGACATCCGTCGTGCCGGTGAGGTGCTGATCGCTCATCACGCGCCCCCGGATTCGTTGACCATCGCCGTCATCACTTCGTCGCGCAGCAGGCCATAGATCTGCTCGAACAGCTTGGCGAATTCCGGCTCATGCGTCGTTGCATGATTGCGCGGACGCGGCAGTTCGACATCGATGGTCGCAACGATGCGGCCCGGACGCGCCGACATGACAAGGATGGTATCGGCGAGCAGGATCGCCTCCTCGATCGAATGCGTCACAAGGATCGCCGTGGTGCCGCTCTGCTCGACAAGCTTGGCGAGCTGCTCCTGCAGGACAAGACGCGTCTGCGCATCGAGCGCGCCGAATGGCTCATCGAGCAGCAACACATCCGGCTTCATCACCAGAGCGCGGGCAATGCCGACGCGCTGGCGCATACCGCCGGACAATTGCCGCGGATATTTCTTCTCGAATCCCGGCAGATCAACCGCGGCGATGGCCTTGCGCGCACGCGCTTCACGCTCGGCCTTGGGCACGCCGGCGAGTTCGAGGCCGAAGGCGACATTCTCCAGCACCGTCAGCCATGGAAACAGGTTGAACGCCTGCCAGACCGTGGACATCGCCGGACGCTGTGCAGCGACGCCACCCTCCAGCTTGACGAAATTCAGCCGCCCGCGCGTCGGATCGAGAAAGCCGCGAACGATCTGCAGCAGCGTGCTCTTGCCGCAGCCACTCGGGCCGATGATGGCCGTCACCTTGCCCGGCAGGAAGCTGCAACTGACGCTCGAGAGCGCGACGGTCACTTCGCCCGATGCACCGGGGAAGACCAGTCCAAGATCACGGCATTCGATCGCAACAGCCTGGCTGGTCATCAGCGATCAGCCGAACGGATTGCTTTGCGCGAGCCGCTTGTTGGCTTCGATGGCCGGCGACAGATCGAAGAGTTGCTCTTCTTTCACCGTCGCATTGACCATCTTCATGCTCTCGTTCCAGAACTTGCCCTGCGCCATGCACGAGGCGATGTTCGGCATGCCGTCCTCGGAGAACCAGGTCCAGCGCGGCGCCGCGGCTTCGATCAATGCAGCCGGCACCTTGGTCGCGTCCGACACGATCTTGACGATCGCCGGGTCCTTCGATGCAGCCGCCTTGTTGAACAGTCGTCCGGCATGGGTATGCGCCATCGCAAAGCGCACCGCCGCCGACTTATTCGAGGACAGGTAAGAGCCGGACATCGCCCAGCAGGCGAGCTGCGTATTCGGCTCGATGTCGTAGCCGGAGAAGACGAGCTTGCCGAAATTATTCTTCTCGACGAGAAAGCCGAGCGGCACCGGCACATTCGCCGCATCCGCCTGATTGGCGCCGATCGCCTTGACGATATCCGGATAGGCGAGACCGGGATTCCAGGTGACGTCCGTGCGCGGATCGAGACCGGCGCGCTGCACGCCAAGCCCCAGCAAGTATTGATCGATGCCGCCCGGCGCCTGGATGGCGATGCGCTTGCCTTTCAGCAATCCCATCTTGTTCACGGCGGTCATGCCAGCCGCCACCATCTCGTTCGACGCCGCAATCGTCATCGAGCCGGAGCCCGGCTTTTCCGATCCGCGATCGAGCACGAGCTTGTAGGGCGCGCCGCGCGACACG
This sequence comes from Pseudomonadota bacterium, assembly GCA_023405565.1. GTDB lineage: Bacteria > Pseudomonadota > Alphaproteobacteria > Rhizobiales > Xanthobacteraceae > Pseudorhodoplanes. The sequence continues at coordinate 219 of JAEXXW010000337.1, read as the reverse complement.
GCGTTGAACAGCCCCGCGCTCAACGTCGACACCGTTGTGTCCAGCTCACCGGCAATGAGCGCCGGAATGGCCAGCGCACCATCGGCGAAATATTTGAGCTCGACATCGAGATTAAGCTTCTCGAAAAAGCCCATCGCCTGCGCGACGAAGATCGGACCCGACGAGATCAGCGGCACAACGCCGACACGGATTTTGGCGCGCGGCTCCTGCGCATTCGCG
>JAEXXW010000327.1 GCA_023405565.1 Pseudomonadota bacterium | reverse complement strand
CGTCGGTCCCTTGCGTGATTCAAGCATGATGACGCGCAAGCTCGGCGAAAGCCGCAACGTTGTGGTGGCCTCGCCGGATTATCTTGCTCGGCACGGCGTGCCGAGCACGCTCGACGACCTGATGCAGCATAATCGTCTCGGCTTCAGCTTCACGCGCATCTATGAGGGCTGGCCGTTTCTCAATGCGTCAGGTGAGATCGTGCGCGTGCCGGCAGCGGGCAACGCATTGATCAGTGATGGCGACGCGATGCGCCATCTCGCGCTGGCTGGGCTCGGCATCGCGCGGCTGTCGGCGTTTCATGTCAATCGCGACATCGCGGACGGAAAGCTTGTGCTGTTGCTGGAAGACCTTAACCCCGGCGACATTTCACCGATTACCGCGATCTTCGCGGGGCAGAGTGGTTACGTTCCGGCGCGCGTGAGGGCGCTGCTGGATTATCTCGTCGACAATGTCCGCCTCACTTAACGCGGTCGTTGATCAACGATGTTTGCAGGAACGATATTTGTAGGACTGCTGAATGGCCGAGCCGGACGGAATTCCTCGCACGGCGCGTCGAGTGATGAAGATCATTCGACGCGCCGGGCGTGATGGCTGACTGGCGATGCGGTCTATTGTGTCCGCCGGGTTGTGCCGGGCGTCGATGAGGTCGTGCTGTTCGTCGCCGGCTTGCCGCCACCAAAGATGATACGTGACGGGTTCTCGTCGAAATTCTTCACCGCACGATCGATCGTATTCAGTGTGCGCCGGCCGTCGGCGGCAAGCCCATCGATCTTCTTGTCGAGATTTTCCGCCGTCGCCCTGATTGCGCGGACCGCATTCGGTACCTCGCCTTTGCCGTCCGGGCCGCCGATCAGATTGTCGACACCCGCCATGATGCTGTCGATCCGGCCTGAATTGCGGGAGAGCGCCTCGGAGAATGATTTGAGATTTTCAACGGTATCGGTCAGCGAGTCGGAATTTTTCGCCAGCGCTTCGGTAAAGGTCTCGATGTTGCGCAGCGAGTTCTTCAGCGCCTCCTGATTGTCCGCGAGCACGGAATCGATGCGCCGTGCGACATCGCGCGCAGCCGCCATCATATCCTGCGACGCGCTCGATCCCGCCGTCAGAACGGGAACGTCATCGAGTTTCGTTGTCACGGGACCTGCCGTTGGCGAGCCGCCGCGCAAGGCCAGCACGGCAATGCCGGTGAGGCCTTGCGTGTCGAGGCTGACCTGCGTGTCGGTGCGAACGGGCGTGGTCGCATCGACGGAAATCGTGGCGAGTGCCTGTTTCGGGTCCTGCGGATCGAGCGTCAGCTGGGTGACTTCACCAACGCGAATGCCGTTAAAGGTTACGGTCGCGCCGGAGCGCAATCCACCGATCGGTCCCTGGAACACGACGCGATAGGTCATGCGCTCGCCGGTTCCTCCGACATGATGGAACCAGTAAACGAACCCGAATGCGCCGAAAATGACGGCCAGCGAGAACAAGCCGATCAGAATGTAATTTGCTCTGGTTTCCATACGCCCCTCACATCGTCGCGCCGACGCGCCCGCGCTTGCCGCGGAAATATGCTTTCAACCATGGATGCTCGGACGCGAGCATCGTCGACATCGGCCCTGCCGCGATCACCTTGCCATCGGCAAGAACTGCAATCCGGTCACAGACGGAATGCAGGGAGTCGAGGTCATGCGTTACCATGAAAACCGTCAGCCCCAAAGTACGCTGCAGAGTGCGAATGAGATTGTCGAATTCGCCGGCGCTGATCGGGTCGAGGCCGGAAGTCGGTTCATCTAGGAACACGATCGCCGGATCGAGCGCGAGCGCGCGGGCGAGAGCGACACGTTTGATCATGCCGCCAGACAGTTCCGATGGCATCTTGTTCAAAGCTTCCGGAGGAAGCCCCACCATCTTGAGTTTGGCGGCGGCGATCTCGTCAAGCAGGCGCGGCGATAGATCGAGATATTCGCGCATCGGGAATTGCACGTTCTGGCGCACGGTCAGCGCGGAGAACAGGGCTCCGTGCTGGAACAGGATGCCCCAGTGCCGTTCGATCAGTTGTTCGCGCAGTTCCTTGGCCTTGGAAAATTCCTGGCCGAACACTTCGATGGTGCCTTCGGTCGGCTGGATGAGGCCGATCATGGTGCGCAGGAGGACGGACTTGCCGGCACCTGATGCACCGACGAAACCGAGCACCTCGCCACGCTTCACGTCGAAATTGACGCCCTTGAGCACTTTCTGACGCCGGAAATTGACCTGCAGGTTGCGCACACGCAAGGCGATGTCCTGCGAGATATCGAGAGTCGCCGGTGCTTCGTCCTCGAAGAGGGAGAGTACGTTGAAGCCGCTGTCGGTGATGGACATGATGTGTCGCCCGCTTCTTATTTGTCGATCGCCGCGAAGAAGACCGCGAACACACCGTCCAGTACGATCACGAGAAAGATCGATTGCACGACGGCGTTGGTCGTCTGCAGGCCGAGCGATTCCGCGCTGCCCTTTGTTTCGAGGCCGCGCACGCAGGCGACGATGCCGATCACCAGCGCCATGAACGGCGCCTTGATCATGCCGACCATGAAGTGATCGAGGCTGATGACTTCGCGCAGGCGCTGCAAAAAAACTTCCGGCTGGATGTTGCCGTAAAGCGAGGCGACGAGGCCGGCTCCATACAACGCTGACATTTCGCCGAGGAAGGTCAACAACGGCACGGCGACGATAAGGGCGGCGATGCGCGGCAGGACCAGGACGCTGATGGGATCGAAACCCATCGTCTGCAAGGCGTCGATTTCTTCGCGCATTTTCATGGAACCGAGTTCGGCGGTGTAGGCGCTGCCCGAACGACCGGCCACCATGACGCAGACGATGAGAACACCGATTTCGCGCAGCACGAGGATGCCGACCATGTCGACGACGAACACGTCGGCGCCGAATTTGCGGAAATGGAAGATGCCCTGCTGCGCCAGGATGGCGCCGATCAGAAAGGTGATGAGGAGAATGATCGGCACGGCGCGCCAGCCGACAAGGTCGATCTGGTTCACCATCGAGGTGAAGCGGAAGCTGCGCGGCCGCCACAGAACCCGCAACCAGGCGAAGGTGACGGCGCCGAGCATCTGCGCGAACAAGCCCGCCGACCGGCCGACATCGACAATGTTCTCGCCAACCGCTTCAAGCCAATCAGCGATATAATTGCGCCGAGTACGCTCGGGGTTGGGAACTTCGGTGGTCTGATGCACCGTATCGACGATGACGCGGAACTGATCGGGGAGGCCGACGACGTCGGCACGGGCGCCGTTTTCATGGCTGCCACGGACCAGCCGCTCGAGCAGCCAGGCGCCATAGGTGTCGAGCTTGGCGACGCCCTGCATGTCGATGCGAACAGCCTTCACCGGTCCCTCGGGGACCGGCGTTGCACGGATCACCTGCTTTTCCAGCTCATCGGCACGATCGGCCGTCCAGTCGCCGGCCGCCACGAGCTCAAGACGCTCGCCGCTGACTCTCCCCGTGAGCAACGCCTTTACGCTCATATAACTCCCCGCCCCGTATTCCTCTGGACGGCTCTCGGCGATACGCGCCTTGAGAAAAACCGCATTCCCACCATCATGCTTAACAGAGCCTTGCGGACTGTCGAGCATCCCCTCGTGAAGCGTTAAACCATGGTTAACCAGAAAGCCTTGCAGCTCTCCGTCCGCGTCGAAACCTGGCCCATAGCGGGACATTTCACCATCAGCCGCGGTGCCAAGACCGAAGCCAGGGTGGTCGTCGCCGAATTATCGGACGGTGAGGTCCGGGGCCGCGGCGAGTGTGTCCCCTATGCCCGCTACGGCGAAAGCGTGGACGCGGTGGCAGCCACGCTGCAGAATTTGGCTCAAAACGTGGCAGATGGCCTGACTCACAAGGATGTGCAGTCCGCGTTACCAGCCGGCGCGGCACGCAATGCGCTGGATTGCGCATTTTGGGACCTTGATGCCAAGCGGAGGCGGACCCCTGTGCACAAGCTGGCGGGCCTTCCTGCGCCCGGTCCGCTGACGACTGCTTTTACGATTTCGCTGGGTTCGCCCGAGGCCATGGCGAAGGCCGCGAAAGAAGCCAGTGCGCGGCCCCTGCTCAAGATCAAACTGGGCGGAGAAGGCGATGCCGATCGCATCAAGGCGATCCGGGCGGCGGTTCCGCAGACGGAACTTATCGTCGATGCCAATGAAGGCTGGACCCCGGATAATCTCGCCGCAAATCTTGCGGTATGCGCACAAGCGGGTGTGACGCTTGTCGAGCAGCCGCTGCATGCAGACGCTGATGATGCGCTCGCAAAAATTCAGCGGCAGGTTCCCGTCTGTGCTGACGAAAGCGCGCATGATTCGATGTCGCTGAAAAAGCTCTTCGGAAAATATGATGCGGTGAACATCAAGCTCGACAAAGCCGGCGGGCTGACTGAAGCGCTGATGATGATGCGCGACGCGCAACAACTTGGTCTCATGACGATGACCGGATGCATGGTGGCGACATCGTTATCGATGGCGCCCGCCATTTTAGTCGCGCAGAACGCGAATTTCGTTGATCTCGATGGTCCTCTGTTGCTTGCGAGGGATCGCGATCATGGCCTTCGTTATGAAGGAAGCCGTGTCTATCCGCCGACAGCGGAACTATGGGGATAAAATTCCTTAGTTCAGAATGTCACAAGGCCTTCATCTGACGCAAAAAAATACGCGCTCTGACGCAAAAAATGGCGCAACGCATTTTATTCCGGTTCCTTCCTGATTCTTCTTGAAGAGGTCTGCTTTTCCCGTTTAGCTTCCTTCTTGGGACGCCCATGAGAACGGGGAGGGTCGAAGGAATGTACTTCCGTTCGGCTTTGGCCGGCGCGTTGCTGGCTGTGCTTTGTACTGCGAATGCAAATGCTGCATTGAGAATTTCAAACGATAGGGGCGGGCAGATCGGCCCTTATCTCGACGCTTACACAAGTCTTCGCAATTCAGGCGAGCGAGTCATTATCGACGGACCTTGTCTATCTGCGTGCACGATTGTGCTCGGTGTCGTTCCGCGTGATCGCATCTGTGTCACGCGCCGTGCGCAGCTTGGTTTCCACGCCGCGTGGAATCCTGGAGCGGATGGACGCCCGGTGTTGAGCCGCGCGGGAACCGACGCGCTGTGGAGTCTGTATCCCGGCCATGTCAAAAGCTGGCTGAAGCGCCGCGGTGGCCTGAAGCCGCAGATGGTCTATCTGACCGGCTCCGAACTGGCGTCGATGTACAAGCTCTGCGATTGAGCAAAGCTGACGGATTGATGCGAATAGCCCGATCGTCCGATCGGGCTATTCGCATTTGCGGCAGCTCAGAACGCTGCGGGATAGACTCCGCCATCGATCAGGATATTCTGGCCAGTGATATAGCCGGCATGGGTCGAGCAGAGGAACGCACAGGTCGCGCCGAATTCGTCGGCTGTTCCGAGCCGTTTGGCTGGCACGCTGTTGATGCGGTTCTGTCGCGACTGTTCGAAGGAAATATTTTGCCGTTTTGCATTCCCTTCGATGTTCGACTTCAGCCGGTCGGTATCGAACGCACCCGGCAGCAGAAAGTTGATTGTCACGTTTGAGCCCGCCACCGAGCGCGCAACGCCGGCCATGAAAGCGGTGAGGCCAGCGCGGGCGCCGGACGACAGGTCGAGCCCGGCGAGGGGAGCTTTCACCGTGGCCGAGGTGATATTGACGATGCGGCCGAATTTTCTGGCAATCATGGGGTCGATGACCTTCTGGGTC
>JAEXXW010000263.1 GCA_023405565.1 Pseudomonadota bacterium | reverse complement strand
ATCGAATTTCATCCGCTGCCGATCCTTCCAGACGAACGGAATTGATTTTTCGGGACACGCGGGACACCTCCGCTCGCAATTCGTCTGATTTCCGGACACTGCTGATATTCGACTGCATGCGGAGTTCTGCGTCAGCGGAATGACGTACCGCTGCAGCGGCAAAAATACACCTCCTGCCACATCGTGGCCTCATTCCGTCGGCAAGGCGCCCCCATCACCAACAACAAGGGGACGGTGTTGAATGCAGGCTAGAGCCTACGCATTGGCGTTTGCAGTATGTCTTTCTTTCGCAGGGGGTGCTCAAGCTGAATCCGGAATTGCATCCGTCTATGGCAACGGCGACGGATATGCCGGCAAAAGGACTGCGAGTGGGGAACGTATGAATCCCGCGGCTTTGACGGCCGCTCATCGCACACTTCCATTCGGCACGCATGTGCGTGTCACCAATCGCAAAAATGGTCGCAGTGTTGTGGTCCGCATTTCGGACCGTGGACCTTTCGTACGCGGCCGGGTGATCGATCTGTCACCCGCTGCGGCTCGCGCCATTGGCGTAGCCGGGCTCGCTCCGGTCGTACTGGCGCGAAACTAGTTTTTGATGCGCCCCCGCTCCGTTTGATCTTTTGACAAATCGAACGGGGGCGCAGACGCTCCGGAGAGACACAACTCTCCAGTGATCGCACTGCGCTTTCAATGCGCCCAGATCAGCAGCACGACACCGATCACAATCAGCATGATGCCGAAGCCTTCACGTGCCGAGGTCTTCTGACCGAAGAGAAAGATTGAAATCGCCTGCGCGAACAGCACCTCGACCAGCGCCACCGTGCGCACGCTCGCGGCCGTCGCCAGCGCAAAAGCCAGAAACCAGAATTGCGATGCCGTCGCGCCCATGAAGCCGGCGAACAGCGACGGACGCCATTGCCGCAAAATCGCACGCATGACCTCGGGCGCACGGATCATCAGATAGAGCGACAGGATCACCGATTGCAGCAGCAATCCGACGACCAGCGTGAATGTCGCCGCCATCATGTAATCGGACAGGTTCAGGCTGAGGATCGCGCCGCGATAGCCGACGGCCGATAATGCGAACATCGCGCCCGATGCGAGGCCAAGCAAGGTCGGCCGCCACGTGTCCGACGGAACACTGCCCGGCTTGAGCGACATCACCACAACACCGGCGGTCGCGATCAGGATCGCTGCCACCATGCCAAGACTCAACATGTCACCCAGAAAGATCAGGCCGAACAACGCGACTTGTATCGGCTCGGTCTTGATATAGGCGATGGTGACGACGAAAGAGCGCTCGCCCATCGCCGCCAGCATCAAAGCCGTGGCAACGATCTGCGCACCCATGCCGACAATGATCCACGGCCAGAACAGGGCCGGCGGCTTGGGCAATGATGCACCGGTGACCAGCATCAATCCGAACAGAAAGACGACGGAGAAAGGCGCCCCAAACAGGAAGCGCACATGCGTTGCACCGGTCGTGCCGAGCGTCGCGGTCAGTTCGCGCTGCATGGCATTGCGCACCGTCTGCCCTGCCGCCGCGAGGACAGTGAATACGACCCACAGCCAGCCAGTATCGGTCATGCAGCGGCGGCTTCAGTCGTCTCAGGTGTTTTGCAATTCGCGCGCTTCACCATCGGCTGACCATTCGGTCACCGTGCCATGCGCATTGTCCACCTGCGCCAGCAGATCGAAATAGCGGATGGTGGGGTACCCCCCGGTGCGCTTTTTCACCGCCTCGTGCCACTCGTCATTATGGGCTTTTTTGGAGGCCTCGATCGACGGCCAGACATAAACGCCGGCACCGATGCCAGTGGCGTCCCCGATGCCCCAGAGGAATTGCTTGCGGACGAGATCCTTGTTGTCCGCCCATTTCTGGGTCACAGCCCGCACGGCCTCCAGTTCGCTTTCGCGATCATGTCCCGCGGGAAAATTGAAGGTGACGATTTCAACGATCATGGCCGGCCCTCTGTCAGGTCGGCCAATATCGCACGACGCCCGGCGATGCGGATAACTTTTCTTGCGCTTGCGTCATGCACTCCGCGCAGCGGTGAGCATGTAGTTCACGTCCATATCGTCGGAGAGCTGCCAGCTATCGGCCCGCACGCGATAGATCACGCCGCGCTCATCCACGACGCGAAGCCCCGCCCCCCGCATGGCGTCTTCGAGTTCCGCCGGCGTCACGAACTTGTCCCAGCGATGCGTGCCGCGCGGCACCCACCGCAGCACATATTCCGCGCCGACAATGGCGAGCGCGAAGCTCTTCATCGTGCGATTGATGGTGGCCGCGATCATCAGGCCGCCCGGCTTCACCATCTCGCCGCAACGGCGCATGAACAACCCGACATCGGCGACATGCTCGACCACCTCGAGCGCCAGCACCACATCGAACCGCTCGCCCTTGTCGGCCAGCGCCTCGGCGGTGACCGGACGGTAATCGATCAGGAGATCGGTCTGCGCCGCGTGACGGCGGGCGACCTCGATATTGGCCTCCGCCGGATCGGCGCCGACAACCTTGGCGCCCAGCCGCGCCAGCGGCTCGGACAGGATGCCGCCGCCACAGCCGATGTCGAGAATGCGCAGACCCGAGAGGCAGCCGATCTGCTTTGGATTTCGTCCAAAATGGACCGCGACCTGGTCGCGGATGTAGGACAGGCGGACCGGATTGAACTTGTGCAGCATCGCCATCGGGCCGCGCTCATCCCACCATTGCGCAGCGAGCCGCGAAAACTGCTCGACCTCGGACTGGTCGATGGTTGAGGTACCCGGACCTGGCATCTGCTTCCCGTCGTAAAAGTTAACGCCGTCACGCATGTTGCGGCATTCCGGGGCCGTGTGTACGGGATTCACCCCTGCGAAACACCCCGTTTCCCATCACTTTTCACTGAAAGCTGCGGGTTGCAGGGCTGTCATCTCGCCGTTATGAATACGCCGCCTTCGCACCGGCGCATCTGCCCCATCCGCCGCGTGCGTTTCTCATCCTGGGGCGCCGATCCTTTCATGTCACGTCTTGTGCTGAAATTCGGCGGAACGTCGGTCGCCGATATCGACCGCATCCGCAATGTCGCGCGCCATGTGAAGCGCGAATATGACGCCGGTCACGATGTGGCGGTGGTTGTCTCCGCCATGTCCGGCAAAACCAACGAGCTGGTGGCCTGGTGCCGCGACGCCTCGCCGATGCACGACGCCCGCGAATACGATGCCGTCGTCTCCTCCGGCGAGCAGGTCACGGCAGGGCTGCTGGCCATTGCGCTGCAGAACATGGGCGTGACGGCACGCTCCTGGCAGGGCTGGCAATTGCCGATGCTCACCAGCAACGCGCATGGCTCGGCCCGCATTGAGGACGTCAACGGCACCGAGATCGTCAAGCGCTTCCAGGAACGCAAGGAAGTCGCGGTGATCGCCGGCTTCCAGGGCATCCATAAACAGACCGGCCGCATCACGACGCTCGGCCGCGGCGGCTCGGATACCTCCGCTGTCGCGATCGCGGCAGCCATTCAGGCCGACCGGTGCGACATCTACACCGACGTCGACGGCGTCTACACCACCGATCCGCGCGTTGTCCCGAAGGCGCGGCGGCTGGACAAGGTTGCGTTCGAGGAGATGCTCGAACTGGCGTCGCTCGGCGCCAAGGTTTTGCAGGTTCGCTCGGTCGAGCTCGGCATGGTGCACAAGGTGAAGATCTTCGTGCGCTCCAGCTTCGACAAGCCGGAAGACATCGATCCGCACGGCATGCCGCCCGGCACGCTGATTTGCGACGAGGAGGATATCGTGGAGCAACAGGTCGTCACGGGCATCGCCTTCTCCAAGGACGAAGCACAGATTTCCATTCGCAATGTCGAGGACAAGCCGGGCATCGCCGCCGCGATCTTCGGTCCGCTGGCCGACACCAGCGTCAATGTCGACATGATCGTCCAGAACGTGTCGGCCGATGGCAAGACCACCGACCTCACCTTCACCGTGCCGGCCGCCGATTATCAGCGCTCGCTCGATGTTCTCGGCAAGGCCAAGGACAAGATCGGCTATCAGCGCATCGATGGCGCGACCGATGTGGCCAAGGTCTCGGTGATCGGCATCGGCATGCGCAGTCATGCGGGTGTCGCGGCGAAAGCCTTCACGGCCTTGGCCGAACGCAACATCAATATCCGCGCCATCACCACATCCGAGATCAAGTTCTCGGTGCTGATCGACGCGGCCTATACCGAGCTTGCGGTACGCACGCTGCATTCGCTTTACGGGCTGGATAAGGCCTGATTGTTGTCGCCCCCGCGAAAGCGGGGGCCCATAACCACCGCTGCAGCGTATGGGTCCCCGCCTTCGCGGGGACGACAAGCGCAAACAGACGCGCGAAAGCAGCCCCATTCTTTAGCCGGCGCGGGCGCGCCCGTATTCCAATCGCCGCTTGATGCCCTTCGAGACGAAGGGCGCGCGGAACGCCGGGCTTTCAGCTAAGCCCGCAGCCCCGTGTGGGATGTGAGTGAGTATCCACACGAGCGTAATCACCACGAACCGCCGATCACTCGGCGTTCCGCGCGCGGTGTGAGTGGCTTGCTCTGCGACAACCCCGGAGGACAGACACCGTGGACCGGACGACGCCGGGCGGCTTTGCTTATTATCCTCCGCTGGTGACCCACGGCCGGTGAGCCGGATCATCGCAGCTTGGGCCTCCGTACGGCGCTTCACGTCTCAAGCACCCGCACGGCCACCGCATCCCGCCCCGCGTCTCACGACGCTCATGAAACGCCCCTTCAGCGGGACGGGATGAAAGGAAATAAATCCTATAATTGGGGAAATGTCAAGTGCGATTCTCTCCGTCGTCATGGCCGGGCTTGCCCCGGCCATCCCGATAAGGCGGGCACACTGCGTCCCTAAGCGGGATGCGCGGGTCAAGCCCGCGCATGACGAAGTATTTTTTAGCCAGACGAAAGAAGACGATAGGTTTCGCTGCGCTCAACCCATCCTACGCCATTACGCGCTGAACCGCGCCCGGGACACAAGAGCGCTTCAATGAAGTCTGATACCAGTCATGCCGACAGATCCCCTGCTGTACGGCACGCCGAAAACAAAGGAGCGCTCATGACCCCGACCGTGGCCATCATCGCGCAAGGCGCCATGGGCGCCGGTGTCGCCATGCGTCTGCATGAGCATGGCGTGACAGTGCTGACGTCCCTTGAAGGACGTAGCAAGGCCAGCGCGGAACGCGCCAAAGTCGCCGGCATGCGCGACGCGAGCTGGCCCGAGATCGCGGCCGCCGACATCATCCTGTCGATTGTTCCGCCTGGTGAGGCCATGGCGCTGGCTCGGCGTCTCGCACCGCTGCTGTCGGCCGCAGACAAGAAGTCGGTCTATGTCGATTGCAATGCGATCAGCCCGGAGACGGTGAAAGACATCGGCCGGGTGATCGGAAAGACCGGCTGCACTTTCATTGACGCCGGCATTATCGGCGGCCCGCCAAGGGCCGGCTATAACGGTCCGGTCTTCTATTATTCCGGCACGCGGACCGGCCTCATCGATCAGTTCAGCGACTACGGCCTGATATTCCGGAATCTGGATCGCCCGGTCGGTGCGGCCTCTGCGTTGAAAATGTCCTATGGCGGCATCACCAAGGGGCTGACCGCGATCGGCTCGGCGATGATTCTCTCCGCTGAACGCGCGGGTGTTGGTGCGGCGCTGAAGGCCGAACTCGCCGACAGCCAGCCGGGGCTCCTCGCCTATTTCACCCGCAGCGTGCCGGATATGTTTCCCAAGGCCTATCGC
>JAEXXW010000251.1 GCA_023405565.1 Pseudomonadota bacterium | reverse complement strand
GTGCGGGCCGACCGATGTCAGCCCGCAATGAAGTTCAGTTCTTCGCGGCAGCCTGCGGCGCTGCATCCTGCAGGATCGGCTTCCAGCGGGTGATTTCGGCCTTCACCAGCTTTTCGAAACTCGCCGGCGTCCGCTCTGCCTTTTTCGGTACCGAGCCGCCGAGATCGTTCAGCCGCTTGATCACCGCCGGATCGTCGAGCGCCTTGTCGAGTGCGACGGCGAGCCTGTCGACAGCCTCCTTCGGCGTGCCTTTCGGCGCAAAGATGCCGGACCAGACGCTCATCTGAAAATTCACGCCGCCATCCTTGGCCGCAGGCACCGCCGGCAAGGCTTCGAGCTTGTCCATCGCGGACACGCCGAACGCCTTGATGCCGCCAGATCGCACTTGCTCCGCCACGCTCACCGCTTGTTCGCAGAAGAAATCGACATGACCGCCTATGAGATCGTTCATCGCCGGGCCGGTGCCGCGATAGGCAACCAGACTGGGCTTGGTGCCAGCCTCGCTATTGAAGAGGAGACAAGCCATGTGTGACGACGAGCCGACACCGCCGTGCGCCTGCTTTACCTTGTCGCCATTGGCCTTGAGATACGCGACGAATTCCTTCATCGAATTGGCCGGGAAATCCTTGCGCGCGACGACAACAGCCGGAGCATCTGCGGTAATGCCGACCGGGATGAAATCGCGCTCGGAATCGTAGCGGACATTCGGCGTCAGAACCGGCGCCGCGACGTGCGAGCCCATGCTGCCAGCGAGCAGCGTGTAACCATCCGGCTCGGCAGTGGCGACACGACCGCTGCCGAGCGTGCCACCGGCACCACCGACATTCTCGATCACCATTGACTGACCGAGATGCCGCGACATGCCGTCAGTGACGATGCGCGCGACGACATCGCTGGGACCGCCGGCTGGAAATGGCACCACCACCGTAATCGGACGGGACGGATAAGACTGCCCCTGCGCGGCGACAGGCAGCAGAGCAACAAAAATCAGAACGGCAACGAACGCGTTTCTTGTTTTCATCGTGTTCCTCCCTAGTCGTGTTGATTCTTTATCGTGTCGTCTTGATCCTCACGTTTTCAACTCGTTACCAATGACACCCCGCGCAACAAGGTCGTCAAAATTCCTGTCGTCATGTGTGACGATGATCTCGAGCGAAGGCTCACGCTGCGTCAGGCCATTCAGCCAGGAAAGCTGCGCCATCACCGCAGGCACATCCTCCTTCACCCACGGCGCGGCCTTGCCTTGCACCGCGCGGACATTCTCCATATTCCAGGCAGCATCGACGGAATGCAGGATTTCCTGGCCCGATTGCAACTTGAGATAGACCATCTGCATGTCGGGGCTGTGTCCCGGCGCCTTGATGAGGACAAGGCCGGGCGCGAGCGGGTAATAACGACGATAATCCAGCATGATAAAACGCGCCGCCTGATACTCATCGATACGCAGATGCGGACGATGTGGCCTGCTCATCATCAATGACAGCGTATCCGGCGTGACGATGGTCTTGCGCGCGAGCGCTTCGGCGTTCTCCGCCGTCACGACACCGCCGACATGGTCGGCGTGATAATGGGTCAGAACGATCATACGCGCAGCATCGAGCGCGCGCCTCAGCTCTGCAAAGGCCGCCAGATCATATGGCTCGCCTTCACCGAAGGAATCATGCGTCGCCTTGTCCATGCCAGCATCGAGCATCACCGCGCCATCGACATAGACCACCTGATAGGCGGTGCGCGGCATTGTCACTGGCGTTTCATCGCCGCCTTCGATGACGAATTTGCGCGGCCGGATCGACGCAGCGAATTTTATGCCGTTCATCGCAACCGGCAATGATCCAGGCATGACATGCGCAAGCGCACGCAGATCGGCAAGATCGACATCGAACACGGCTGCGACTGTGGGTTTGGCCGTGTCGAGCATCACGATTATTCCGCCGCTTCAGCGTGCTGGCGCTGCTCGCGCTCGACCAGCTCCTTATCGCGCAGCAATTCCCGCACTTTCTCGGGACTCGCCGGCAACGATGTGATGCGCACACCGATCGCGTCGTAGATCGCATTCATGATCGCAGGAACGGTCGGCACCATCGCCGGCTCACCAATGCCCTTCACGCCGAGCGGCCCGATCGGATCAGGATCTTCGACGATGACCGACGTGACATGCGGTACATCGAGCGAGGTCGGCAGGATGTATTTGGCAAAGCCCGGCGTCGTGGTGTGGCCGTCCTTGAGCTTGTAGTCTTCCATCAGCGCCTGACCGAGCGCCTGCACGACGCCGCCTTCGATCTGGCCTTCTACGCCCTTCGGATTGACAGCACGTCCGACATCATGCGCGGCCCAGATGCCGAGCACCTGCACTTCGCCCGTCACCGTATCGACTTCGACTTCGGCGACCTGACAGCCGAACACATAAGCCTGCCATGGACGGCCGGCACCGTCGACGGGATGCAGACCAGTCGTGTCGGTGCCAAACGACGCGGAGCCAACGGGCACAACGCCGCGGCCCTTGGCGACATGCACGGCCTTGTCCATCGTTGTGCGATGGTTGGTGCCTTCGGCCCAGATCTCGCCGGACGCCGAAGTGATAGTATCAACCGGCACGTCCCATTCCTTGGCCATCACCTCGGCCAGCTTGCCAAAGGCTTCGCGCGATGCCAGCGCGACGACATTGCCGATCATGTAGGTCTGACGCGTCGCGCCGGCATGCGCGGCTTCCGGCGAACGCGCGGTGTCGTTATCGCCGATGGTGACGTCCTGCGGCTTTACACCGAGTTCTTCGGCGGCGATCTGCGCCAGCACGGTGAGAATGCCTTCGCCGATTTCGGTGACGCCGGTGACGACCTTTGCCGTGCCACCATCGTCAATCTCGACCCAGGCGCCGGCACGATCCACTGTCGCGGTGCGGGCGATGCCGTACCAGCAGCCAGCCATGCCGCGTCCGCGCTTGCGTGCCATTATTCTGCGGCCTCCAGCTTGCCGGCGGCCCGGAAGCGCGCACCGAGCGTACACGGCGCACGCACGCCGTCACCTTCATTGGTGAAATCCTGCCGCGTATTGCCACGCGAGGCCGGCACGCCCTTCTCCCATTTCGACGCGCGTTCGGCGGCCTCGAGCACACGCAGATAGCTCACCGATTTGAGCTGCTGCTTGGTGTGGGTCTGCGCACCATCACGCATCGCGTTGATGCGGCGGATTTCGAACGGATCGAGGCCGAGCTTTTCAGCCGCGATATCGAGCGTCGATTCGGTTGCGAATTGCGTCTGCAACGCACCGAAAGAGCGAAAGGCACCGGATGGCGTGTTGTTGGTGTAGACGCCGTAGGTATCGACCTGAAGATTGGGAATGTCGTAAGGGCCCGCGCCGAGGATCGCCGCCTTGCGCATCACGCCCTCGGTCGAGAGACCGTAGGCGCCGCCATCGCAGACCATCTTCAGCGTCACCGCCTGGATGCGACCGTCCTGCGTCAACCCCATGCGCAATGTCGTCCGCGAGGGATGGCGCTTCGCCGTCACCGCAATGGATTCTTCGCGCGTGAACACAAGCCGCACCGGCCGATGCGTCTTCATCGCCATCAGGGCCAGCATGCCCTGATAGATCATGTCTTCCTTGCCGCCGAAGCCGCCGCCGACCGGCGACATGATGAAACGCACTTTGTTGATCGGCTTGGCGATGATCTTCGCCAGCATGTGCCGGTGATGCGTGATGTTCTGGCTCGGCGAGATGATCGTGACAACGCCGTCGTGATCGACATAGCCAAGCCCGGCTTCGGGCTCGAGATAGGCATGCTCGATCGCCTGCGTTTCGTAATCCTGCTCGACCACAAGATCAGAGCGCGCAAAGCCCGCTTCGATATCGCCCTTGCGGATCGGGATATGCTTGGTGAGATTATCCGGCGCATAGTCGTGCAGCACCGGCGCGCCGGGCCGCATCGCTTCATCCGGGTCGAATACGGATGGAAGCTGCTTGTAGACCACCTTGATCTTCGACAGCGCCAGGCGCGCGGTGACAAGGTCTTCTGCCGCAACGGCGGCAACAGCCTCGCCGACATAACGCACCTTGCCGCGCGCCATCACCGGCTGGTCATGAACGAAGACACCGAAATTGTCC
>JAEXXW010000223.1 GCA_023405565.1 Pseudomonadota bacterium | reverse complement strand
GGATACATCAAATATCACGAAGCCGTCCGCGATGTGATCCTTGCCGATGCCAAGCGGTATCTCACATGACATCCGACACGCGATTTCGCATCCTCGTTTCGGTGGCGGCCGTCGCGATGAGCCTGATGGCGAGCTACGCCATTTCGCAGACCGCGACCAATACGCTCGCTGCACCAGAGCATTTCGAGAGCATCGCCGACATTGAGCAACGCTCGGTGGCGTATTTCACAGAACTTGGCAAGGTTCTGACCCATGCGCGCTGTGTGAATTGTCATCCCGCGGGTGACAAGCCGCGACAGGGCGATTTGGCGCGGCTGCATCAGCCGCCGGTCGAGCGCGGTGCCGATGGTCACGGTCTGCCATCGATGCGCTGTTCCAACTGTCACCAGAAGGCCAATTTCGAGCCGGGTCGTATGCCGGGCCATCCGGAATGGCATCTGGCGCCGCGCGAGATGGGTTGGGAAGGCAGGACGCTCGGTCAAATCTGCAATCAAATCAAGGATCGCAAACGTAACGGCAACCGTTCGCTCGATGAGATCGCGCATCACATCGGCACCGACACATTGGTCGGCTGGGCCTGGGCGCCGGGTTCGGGACGGCAACCGGCTCCCGGTACGCAGCAGCAGGCCGGAGCACTTGTTGAAGCCTGGATCAAGACGGGAGCCGTGTGCCCGCCGAACTGATTGCGATTAAGCGTGTGCCGGGGGCGAGGTTTTCTTTAACGCGCGGCAAGCGCGACGGCTGCTGCGATGAGATGCACCGGCATCGGCGCGGCATCGAGACCGCGCCGATAATGGTCAATCAGCGCGCTGACATTGGCATCCACAGCAATGTCAGGCGATGATAGTCTGAATGTGCGCCCGCTTGCCCAGTTCGCCAACAGATCATGCTCGATGCGTTCAGCATCGAGTTCCAGTTTCTTGACGGCACTGCGTAAAACCCGGGCGCTATCCTGCAGTTTCTGATCGCGGCCCTCTTCCCAGGGCTTCAGCGCCTGACGTGCGGCACGCAGGCTGCGCACGATGTCGACATGCCAGGCCAAGCTGGCAGCAGCGAGTGCTTCAATGTCGTCTTTATCCAGCAATGCTTTTTGCTTCGCGCCAAGATAGGCGCACAGCAGCAGCAGATTCACATCGGCGCCAAGACTGCCCTGCAGGGCGAGACATTCTTCCGGCACACCGGGTTGCCGATAGACCGACAACGAAAACGCCCAGAAGTCTTCGCCGGTAATCATGATGTGGTCAGCCCGTCATCATCGGGCGTGTCACGCCATCGCTTCACGATACCGGCGTCGATATCGAACAGGTCGAGGCATCGTCCCACGGTCTGGTTGACGATATCGTCGATCGTTTTCGGGCGATGATAGAAGGCAGGGACCGGTGGCATGATGATGGCGCCGTTCTCGGTCGCCGCCAGCATGCTGCGAAGGTGGCCGGTGTGAAGTGGTGTCTCCCGCACCACCAGGACCAGGCGGCGGCGTTCCTTCAGGACCACGTCGGCTGCGCGGGTGATGAGATTGTCGGTGCTGCCATAGGCGATCTCGGACACGGTCCTAACCGAGCAGGGGGCTACAACCATGCCGCGTGTGCGGAACGAGCCGGAGGATATCGCCGCGCCGATATCGCCGATCGGATAGGTCACGTCGGCGAGCTTGCGGACGTCGTCGATCGATATATCCGCTTCTTCCTTCAGGGTAATGGCGGCTGATTTCGAGATAACGAGATGCGAGGGGATGCCAACCTTTCGGAGCACCTCAAGAATACGGACGCCGTAAATCGCGCCGGACGCCCCGCTGATTCCGACGATCAGCGGCAATTCTTTCTGATTTTTCGATGTGGCAGACATTGGTTACGCACTGCGATGGAGCCTTGGCCTTTCCTACAATATCTGGCTGTCGCCTGATAGTGCGTAGAGGGTTGCCGTCGCATGAGACGCCTGCATTAACCTTTGCATGGCACAGGCAGGGCATCTGTTTGGTCCTCCGACCGGACGCCCGCGAAACGGAGAGGCGGGGGGAGGGGGTGATGATCCGGCACGAAGTTGGCTACAAAGGGAGTGCCGGCAGGCAGGGATTCAAGGCAAGGATGCAAGGAACGACGATGGGACTTTATCTGGACGACCTGAAGGTGGGGCAGCGCTTCGAGACCGGCAGCATGACGATCACAGAGGCGGATATCATCTCTTTCGCCAGGCAATTCGATCCGCAATATTACCATGTCGATCCTGTTGCCGCTAAAACGTCGGCCTTCGGGGGATTGATTGCGTCCGGCTTCCATACGCTGAGTGCGTCGATGCGACTATTCTTCGATCTGAACCTGTGGCCGGAAGCCGTGATCGCCTCGCCCGGTATGGATCACGTCAAATGGCTGAAGCCGTTGCGTCCGGGCGATACGATCCGCGCCGCGGCGGAGGTCGTCGATGTGCGCATTTCGTCCTCCAAGCCCGATCGGGGTGTCGTGACGATGGATCATCCCTGCTGGAATCAGCACGACGAAATGATCCTGACATTGCGCTGTGCTCATATGCTGCGGCGACGGACAACGTGAGCCATCGCCTCATACTATTGTAGCGATAAATTTCATCACGGATGTCATGACGGTCTGCGATAGAATGCACCTTCTCTGGTTGGGATTTTTCAAAAGAGAGCGGGCAATGCGGCCGTCGGGGCGACATCTGTTTGGTATCATTGCGCGGGCGATTGTGTTTTGCGCGGCGATTCCCATCGTCGCCGTGTCAAGCGCCCAAGCGCAATTGCCGTTCTACACAGCGTCACCCGCCGAAGTCAGCGGACCGCCCGGCAGCATCATTCGTCAGGAACTGATGATCGGTGCGCCGCTCGGTGCGATCGCTACGCGCATTCTTTATCGTTCGACGGGGCTGAGCGGCGAGCCGATTGCTGTGTCCAGTGTCGTTATTGCGCCGGTCGGTCCGGTGCCTCCCGGCGGGCGGCCTGTCGTTGCCTGGGCACATCCGACCACGGGTGTCGTGCCGCATTGCGCCCCGTCGCTGGCGCTGACCTTCTTCCAGAGTGTGCAAGGCCTGCACCAGATGATCGAGCGCGGTTATGTGGTCGTTGCGACGGATTATCCCGGTCTCGGTACCGCGGGCCCACATCCCTATCTTGTCGGCGAGAGCGAAGGCCGTGCCGTGATCGATTCCGTTCGCGCAGCACGTGAACTGCCGGTCGGAGCCGGTGATCGCTTCGCGGTCTGGGGCCATTCGCAAGGCGGTCACGCCGCGCTGTATACGGGTCTATTGGCGCGGCGTTATGCGCCGGAACTGCAGCTTGTGGGCGTGGCTACTGCAGCGCCAGCGACAGACCTCGGCACCTTGATGCGCGACGATTTCAACACTGCGGGCGGCAAGAACCTGACAGCGATGACATTGTGGTCATGGGCGCGAGTGTTCAATGCGCCGATGGAAAAGGTGGTTCTGCCACAAGCGATACCTGCCGTGAATCGTCTTGCTGAGGAATGCATCGAGTCGATCTTCGATATTCTCGATCGTGGGATGACAGGGCGTCCGCTGGATCGTGAATTTCTTTCGGTCGATGACCTGACCAAGGTGCAGCCCTGGCGCGGGATCATGATCCGCAACACGCCAGGACCTTTGAGGCGCGAAATTCCGCTCTTCATGTCGCAAGGGACGGCCGACAATGTGGTGCGGCCCGCTGTCACGCTGGCCTATGTGAAGCGTCAATGTATCGCCGGCAATGCGGTTCAGGTCATCATGGAGCCCGGTAAGGGGCATGCCTTCATCGCGCGCGATACGGCAACCGCCGCTGTGCAATGGATGGCGGATCGTTTTGCCGGCCTGCCGCCGCCGAACGATTGCGCCCAGTAGGTTTCTGCGCAGGTCCGATATGCCGGAGGCGGGATTTCCTCAGAGCATGCGCCGTATATGATGTGCCACAGCCGGCCGGGAAGAGCCGGCATTGCGTGGAGGACATCGCGTGACGGCACTCGACAAGACTTATGACGGCATCATCATCGGCGCGGGACAGCATGGGCTTGTACTCGGCTCTTATCTCGCCAAGGCTGGACTCAATATCCTTTTGGTGGACCGGCGGCTGACCTATGGCGGCGGGCTTTGTACGCGCGAGGTGACCAAGCCGGGCTTTTATCACAACCTTCACTCGATCAATCACTTCAGCATCAGCGACGCGCCGTGGTTCTCGGACCTCAATCTCGGCGACAAGGTCAGCTATATCACGCCGCGCTACGAATTCGGACAGGCGCATCTCGATGGCACAGCGCTCGTCCTAGGCCGCGATCTCGACGAGACCGTCGCCAATATCGCGCGCTTCTCGAAGAAGGACGCGCAGACCTTCCGCGAATGGAACAAGCGCGCCGAAGAGATCACCGCAAAAATCCTGATCCCGGAGCGCTACGCCGAACCGTTGTCACAATCGGAACGCGATGCTCTTCTGTCACGCACGGCGATCGGCCGCGATTTTCTCGAAGTGACGCAACGTCAGCCGCTCGACATGGTGGAGGAGCTGTTCGAGAACGAGCACGTCAAGCTGCTCTTTCTCTTCAAGGTCTCGCTGTTCGGCACGTGGCTGACCGACACGATGTCGAAAACCAGTCCGACCGGCTCGGTGATCCGCGCTTTCGATCTTCAAACCGGCTACCAGCTCTGCCAGGGTGGTTCGTTCAATCTCGCCCGTGGCCTGATGGAAACCTTCATCGCTGCCGGCGGCACATTCCAGCCGCAGGTGTCGATCGACAGAATCGTCGTGGAAGGCGGCCGCGCGACCGGTATCCAATTGGCCGATGGTCGCACCGTTCGCGCCTCGCAATTCGTCGCCAGTACGGTCGATGTGCATACGACGCTTGAAGGCTTGCTCGGCCGCGAGCAATTGCCGGAAACCTTCCGCAAGAAACTCGACAATTTCAAATACACCCAATGGACCTTGTTCGGCCTGCATCATGCCTTGCATGAGAGCCCGAATTTTGCCGCCTCGGCGTTCGATCCGAATGTCAATTGCGCGCTCAAATGGAGCCTCGGCGCCGAGACGATGCAGGACCTGTTCTCGGCGCATCTCGACGTGCAGGCTGGCCGTATTCCGAGTCTCGTGCAATTCGGCTCCGGTCCGCTCAGCCTCCTCGATCCGACGCAGGCGCCGCCCGGCAAGCACACGACCTATGCCTGGCATGTGATGCCACTGCTCGAAGACATGAGCGAGCGCGACTACGAGAATTTCAAGGAAGAATTCTCGGACAAGATCGAAGAGGTCTATGCGCGTTACTGCCCGAACATGACCAAGGACAACATTATCGGCCGCTATGCCTATACGGCGCGAGAGTACGTTCTTGAATTGCCGAACATGCGCAATGGCGACATCTTCATGGGCGCATTCAACGCCGAGCAGGTGATGTACAACCATTTTGGCTATCGCACGCCTGTGCCCAATCTCTATTACGCCGGCTCCGGGGCGCATCCTGGCGGCGCGATCTCCGGCGGTCCTAGCTATATCACCGCCGGCATCATCGCCCGCGATCTTGGTCTGAAAATGTGGTGGACGCCATGGGATGCGCGGGCCGCGCTTGAAACACTGGCATCGTCGCAGGCAGCGTGAGGCAGAACATGACCATTCAGACCCAGATTGTGCCGCAGCAGGCGGACTTTGCCTCGTTGAAGGATCGCGTCGTCATCATCACCGGGGCCGGGCAGGGCATCGGCAAGGTTTTTGCCAAGGCCTTCGCCCGCTGTGGCGCCGTCGCCGTCATCGCCGAGCGCAATGCGGCGAGCGGCGAGGCGGTCGCCAAGGAAATCGCGGCGGACAAAGGGCAGGCCTTTGCCGTCACGACCGACGTCGCGCAGCCGGAATCCATCGCCGCCATGGTGGCGGCCGTCGAGGGGCGCTATGGTCGCATCGATATCCTCGTCAATAATGCGGGCATTTTCTCCACCCTCGACATGCGGCCGTTCGACCAGATCCCGCTCGATGAATGGGAGGAGGTTCTGCGTGTCAATGTGACAGGGCCATTCCTGTGTTCGCGGGCGGTTCTGCCGGCGATGCGGCGGGCAAAATGGGGCCGCATCGTCAATATGGCCTCCGGCGCGGTGACGATGGGACGGCCGAACTACCTGCATTACATCGCCTCGAAAGGGGCGCTGGCCGGCATGACCGGGTCGATGGCGCGCGAACTCGGGCCGGACGGCATCACCGTCAACGCCATCCTGCCGGGGGCGACCTTCACCGAGATCGAGCGCAAGACGGTCTCGCCGGAACAAAAGGTGCGCATCGTTGCCCAACAATGTATTCCTCGTCCTGAAACGCCCGACGATCTGGTCGGCACCGCGCTGTTTCTGGCCTCCGACAATGCCGCGTTCCTGACGGGGCAGTGCCTTACGGTCGATGGCGGTGCGACACACCGATGAACGACAGGAGCCTTCGATGACCGCTCATCCGACCATGAAACCGTTCAACTTCCAGGATTGGATTGAGCGCAACAAGAGCAACCTCAAGCCACCGGTCTCGAACAAGCAATTGTTCGACGAAAAGACCGGCATGGTGGTGATGATCGTCGGCGGTCCGAACAAGCGCGTGGATTTTCACGACGACCCGGTTGAGGAGTTTTTCTACCAACTCAAGGGCGACATGATGCTGAAGATCGCCGAGAACGGGAAAATCTACGACATCGTGATCAAGGAAGGCGACGTGTTCATGCTGCCGCCGCATGTGCGCCACTCGCCGCAGCGGCCAATGGAGGGGTCGGTCGGCCTCGTGGTCGAGGGCGCCCGCACCGATGGCATGCGCGATGGTTTCGAATGGTTCTGCTTCAAATGCGGGGAAAAGGTGCACCGCGTCGAGGTGCAGGTGAAGGACATCGTCAAGGACCTGCCGCCTTTGTTTGAAGCCTTCTATTCCGACGAGAAGGCCCGCACCTGCAGGAATTGCGGCACCATTCATCCCGGCAAGACGCCGCCCGAGGGGTGGGCGCAGATGTAAACGGCGCGGGAGACCAGCCTCCCGTTATCGTGTTGCACCGCATTGCGGGCCCGGCTGCTGCAAATATGCACGTCCAGCCCGCTTGCGGAGCTTCCTCCCGGACCACTATGATTGCGGCAATTAATTCATGCCGCACAAGCGGCTCCTGGGAGGACTACAATGACGACAAGGATCATTGCGGCCGGCTTGGCTCTTGGCTTGGCCGCCAGCGTTGCGCAGGCACAGGAAATCAAGGTCGGCCTCGTGCTGCCCTATTCGGGTGTGGGCGCGGAACTCGCGCAGCCGATCGACCGCGGTGTCGAGCTTTATCTCAAGACCCATGCCGACGAGATCAAGCCCTATACGATCAAGCTGATCAAGCGCGATTACAAGGATGCGAGCGGCGCCACAGCCAAGATCGTGGTGCAGGAACTGCTGACGCAGGACAACGTCGATGTTCTGTCAGGCTGGGTCTATTCGCCCAACGCGATCGCGACCGCGCCGATCGTTTCCGCCGGCAAGAAGCTGGCCGTGCTGATGAACGCGGGCACGGCGCATATCACCAACATGTCTCCTTATTATGTGCGTACGTCCTTCAGCATGTGGCATGCGGGTCACGCGCTCGGTGAGGCTGCGGCCAAGAACCTGAACGCCAAGACGGCCGTGATCGGCTACACCGATTTCCCGCCCGGCAAGGACAGCCTTGCCGCCTTCAAGATGGCGTTCGAAGCCAATGGCGGAAAGGTGATCGATGAAATCCCGATGGGCGGCGCCAATGCCGTTCCGGATTTTACGCCCTTCTTCCAGCGCGCCAAGGACAAGAAGCCGGACGTGTTTTTCGTGTTCGTGCCGGGTGGCGACCATTCGAGCGCCGTGGTGCGTACCTATAATGCG
Organism: Pseudomonadota bacterium; assembly: GCA_023405565.1. Taxonomy (GTDB): domain Bacteria; phylum Pseudomonadota; class Alphaproteobacteria; order Rhizobiales; family Xanthobacteraceae; genus Pseudorhodoplanes. Next base: position 3,022 of record JAEXXW010000223.1, on the reverse strand, counting down.
CTCGGTATGAAAGAGGCGGGCATCAAGCTGATCGGTCCGGGCGACATCACGCAAGACACCAAGCTGCAGCCGATGGGCCAGAGCGCCGATGGCCTCATCACCATGCATCATTACAATGCCGACCTCGACAATCCCGAGAACAAGAAATTCGTCGATGCCTGGAAGAAGGAATACGGCCCGACCTCGACGCCCGACTTCATGGCGGTGGCTGGATGGGACGGCATGGCGGCCATCGTGCACGCGATCAAGGCCACCAACGGCAAGCTCGACGGCGACAAGGCCGTGGCGTCGCTGAAAGGCTGGAAATATCAGAGCCCGCGCGGTCCGATCCAGATCGATGCCGATACCCGCGACATCATCATGAACGAATACCTGTCGCAGGCCGCGTTCGAGAACGGCCGTGTCGTGCAGAAGAATATCGGCAAGATCGAAGCGGTGAAGGACGCCTGCAAGGCCAACAAGGTCGGTCCTTGCGGCAGGTAATCGGGGCGCAATAGCCTCACATCATCGCCGCCGCCCGGCCTCGGGCGGCGGTTTGCTTGAAATCTGCGGGCGGGTTTCGTGTGATTTTCGGGGAAGATTTAGCGGGCATCGTGCTGGGTGGTTTGGCCGCCGGCATGGTGCTGTTCATTGTATCGGTCGGCCTGTCGGTGACGATGGGGCTGATGGGTTTCGTCAATCTCGCTCATGGCGGCTTTGCCATGATCGGCGGCTATATCATTGTGTTGTCGATGAACCGCCTGGGCGTGCCGTTCATCCCGGCGATCGTTCTCGGTTTCGTTCTGACCGCGGCGTTGAGCGTCGTTCTGGAACGGCTGTTTTACTCAAAGCTCTATCGTGCGGCCGAACTCGATCAGGTGCTGTTCTCGATCGGCCTCGCCTTTGTGATGATCGCGTCGGTCATCATCATTATCGGACCGGAAACGCAGCCGCTGATCCTGCCATCATGGCTTCGGGGGCAGATGGATCTCGGCTTCACGACCTATCGCACCTACAGCATCTTCCTGATTGTTGTCGGTTGCTTCATTGCGTTCGGCCTCTGGCTTGGTTTCGAGCGCACGCGCATGGGTGCGCAGATCCGCGCCGCGGTTGACAATCGCAAGATGGCGGAATCGCTCGGCATCAATATCGATCGGCTGTTCACCATCACCTTCGCCTTCGGTAGCGGCATGGCGGCGATTGGCGGTGGCCTCGGTGCTGAATTCCTCGGCCTCGATCCGCAATATACGCTCAAGTATCTCGTCTACTTCCTGATCGTTGTCGCAGTTGGCGGTCTTGGGCGGATTACCGGCGTTTTTTATGCTGCCATCTTTATTGGGGTGATGGATTTCGTGCTGAAAAAATACATCCCGCAGGGTGGCACCATCTTCATCTATGCTCTCACGAACCTGATCCTTCTGGTGCGGCCGCAGGGATTGTTCGGAAGGAAGGACGCATGAGCGCGCTGGACTTCGCATCGCATCCCGCGACCTCGTCCCTCATCAACCGGCACCGGTTGCGGTGGTGGGAGCCGATCCCGTGGATTCTGGCGATCGCCTTCTTCTGCGCATTCCCGCGCCATCTTGGTTTCGGCAATGAGATGCTGGTGATGGTGCTGTTCGCGCTCTCGCTCGATCTGGTGCTTGGTTATGCCGGCATCGTCACGCTGGGACACGCGGCCTTTTTCGGCATCGGTGCCTACACCGTCGGGATGCTGGCGCGGCATGGCATCTGGACCGAGCCGCTGAGCGGGCTGCTGATTGCCGCTGTGGTTGCAGCAATCTTTGGCCTGTTGTCCGGCTTTATCTTGCTGCGAACGACCGGCCTTACTCTGCTCATGCTGACGCTTTGCATGATGCTGTTGCTGGAAGAGGCCGCCAATCTCGGACAGGAATGGACCGGTGGCTATGACGGCCTCGACAATGTACCGATTGATCCGATCTTCGGGATATTCGAGTTCAATCCGCTCTATCCGACCACGCAATATATCTACATCCTCTGCATCCTCTTCATCGGCTTCCTGATCGTCCGCACCATCGTCTATTCTCCCTTTGGCGAAAGCCTGACAGGTATCCGCGAAAATACGCTGCGCATGCACGCAGTCGGCGCGCCCGTGCGCAAGCGACTGGTGATCTGCTACGCCATCTCGGCGGCCATTGCCGGTGTTGCCGGCGCGATCTGGGCGCAGTCGAACGCCTACGTCAACATGAGCACGCTGAGCCTCGACCGCGCGGCGACGGTGCTGATCATTCTGGTGCTTGGCGGTTATGGTCGGCTCTATGGCGCTTTCGTTGGTGCCGTCGCCTATATGGTGCTGTCGCATTATCTGGCGAAGCTTTACCCGACGGCGTGGCAACTCGGGCTCGGGCTGATGTTGATGATCATCGCGCTGTTCGCGCGCAACGGCATCATCGGCATTGTCGAATCCCTCATGGCGCGGCGGCGCGGAAAGCCGGCATCATGAGCGAAACGCTTCTGGAGGCGCGTGGCGTCGGCAAAAGGTTCGGCGCCCTTGTTGCAGCGAGCAACATCAATTTCCGGCTCGGCGTCGGTGCGCGGCATGCGCTGATCGGCCCGAACGGCGCAGGCAAGACGACATTCATCAATCTGCTGACCGGTGTGTTGACGCCGACGCAGGGGCAGGTGTTTCTCAACGGCGACGATGTGACGAATGTCGCGCAGGCCGAGCGCGTGAAGCGTGGGCTTGCGCGGACATTCCAGATCAATCGCCTGTTTCGCGGTCTTTCCGTGTTGGAGAATGTCTACATTCCGGTTTCTGAACAGCTTGGCGCCGCGCCGACGATGTTCAAGCCGGCAGGGCGCCGCAAGGACGTCATCGAGGCGTCCATGCATCTGCTGGAGATGCTGCGTCTGCAGGATGTCGCCGCGCACAGGATTTCCGAATTGCCGTATGGGCGACAGCGTCTGGTCGAGATCGCGATCGCGCTCGGGCTCGCACCGAAGGTGCTGTTGCTTGACGAGCCGGCAGCCGGCGTACCCAGCGCGGAAAGTCACATCATTCTCGATGCGGTTGCACGGCTGC
>JAEXXW010000216.1 GCA_023405565.1 Pseudomonadota bacterium | reverse complement strand
AAGAGATCAAGGACGTTGCCGATCTCCAGGGCCTGAAATTCCGCATCGCCGGTCTGGCCGGCCGCGTCTTGCAGAAGCTTGGCGTCGTGCCGCAGCAGCTTGCCGGTGGTGACGTTTATCCGGCGCTGGAGAAGGGCACCATCGACGCCGCCGAATGGGTCGGTCCCTACGACGACGAGAAGCTCGGCTTCCAGAAGGTTGCGCCTTACTACTATTATCCGGGCTGGTGGGAAGGCGGCACGGTGATCCACAACTTCATCAATATCGACAAGTGGAATGCGCTGCCGAAGTCCTATCAGCAGATCGTTCGGTCAGCGTCCGACACAGCCAATCTGTCGATGACGGCCAAATACGACAACGACAATCCGGGCGCAGTGAAGCGTCTTGTGGCAGCGGGTGCATTGCTGCGGCCGTTCCCGCAGCCGATTATGGATGCCTGCTTCAAGGCTTCGAACGAAGTCTATGCCGAAATCTCCGCCAGCAATCCGGAATTCAAAAAGATCTACGACAACATCGTCGCCTTCCGCAGCGACGAATATCTGTGGTGGCAGGTCGCCGAATATGCGTTCGACAGCTTCATGATCCGCGCGCGCACGCGGTCGTAATTGTCTGAAGCGCTCTCGCATACAAAGAGCCGGTCGAAAGGCCGGCTCTTTTCGTTTGATCGCAAGCTTATTTGATCTTCAGAGGATCGCTGAAATCAAGCTGCGGCATCTCGATCTGCGGGATTTCGATCTTGACCGAGTTGGGATCGATGGTGGGTCCCTTGTCGAGCCAATAGGTCACGGCGCCTGGCCAGAAGATCAGGATGATGACCAGAAGAAGCTGCAGCACCAGCCAGGGAATGGCGCCCCAATAGATGTCCGATGTTTTTACGGACGATGGTGCGATACCGCGCAGATAAAACAAGGCGAAGCCGAATGGTGGATGCATGAAGCTTGTCTGGACATTGGCGCAGATGAGCACGCCGAACCAGATGAGATCGATGCCAAGCTTGTCCGCCACCGGCGCAAGCAGCGGAATGAGAATGAAAACGATCTCGAAGAAATCGAGGAAGAAGGCGATGAAGAAAATGAAGATGTTGACAAAGACGAGGAAGCCGATCTGACCACCGGGCAGTGCTGTCAGAAGACCTTCGATCCATTCCTTGCCACCGACCCCCTGGAACACCAGGCTGAACACACGCGCGCCGATCAGGATGTAAACGACGAAAGCGGTGATGCGCATGGTCGAGGACATCGCCTGCCATGTGAGCGGCCAGGTCAGCGTCCGGTTGAAGGCGGCGAGCGCGAAGGCACCGACGACACCAAGTGCGCCGGCTTCCGTCGGTGTTGCGAGGCCGAGAAAGATCGTACCGAGCACGAGGAAGATCAGGCCCATCGAGGGAACGATGCCGCGCAGGCATTTTGCCCATAAGGCCCAGCCATGCAGCGTGCGCGCTTCCGGCGGCAGGGCCGGAACGTCCTTCGGCCGGATGATGCTGAGGATGAAGACCCAGCCGCAGAACAAGGCGAGCTGGATCAGGCTCGGTCCGATGGCGCCCTTGTACATGTCGCCGACCGAGCGCCCGAGCTGGTCGGCCAGCACGATCAGCACGAGTGACGGCGGGATGAGTTGTGTGATGGTGCCGGAGGCGGCGATGACTCCGGTGGTGTGGCGGATCGAATAGCCGTATTTCGTCATCACCGGCAGCGCGATCACTGCCATGGCAATCACCGATGCCGCAACCGTGCCGGTGATGGCGCCGAGGATGGCGCCAACGAAGATCACGGCATAGGACAGGCCGCCGCGCACCGAGCCGAACAACTGGCCGATGGAATCGAGCAGGTCTTCAGCCAGCCCGCATCGCTCCAGGATTGCCCCCATCAGCGTGAAGAACGGGATCGCCAGCAGAAGGTCGTTCGAGACGATGCCGTAGAGCTGATAGGTCAGGTTGCCGAGAAAGTCCGGACGGATCAGGCCAAGCTCGATGCCGATGAAGCCAAAGAAAAGTCCGACCGCCGCGAGCGAGAAAGCGGCCGGATAACCGATCAGCAGGAAGATGACGAGGCCCGCGAACATCAGCGGGGCCATGTTGTGAGTGATGAAGGAGATCATTGCAGCGGCTTCTCGTACTCGAACTGCACGTGCCCATGCGTGACGAGCGCCTGGATGCGTTTGATGATCTCCGAGATGCCCTGCAAGGCCATCAGTCCGAAGCCGACCGGCAAAACAAGCTTGACCGGCCAGCGGATAAGGCCGCCAGCATTCATCGATGCTTCGTTGATGGTCCAGGACTCAACGAACCAGGGCCAAGTGAAATAGATCATGATCACGCAGATCGGCAGCAGGAACAAAAGGCCGCCGAGCAGATCGATCCAGAGCCGCAGGCGCTCGGACATCATGGAATAGAGCAGGTCGACGCGGACGTGTTCGTTCAGCTTCAGGACGTAGGGCCCGCCGAGCAGCACAATCGCCGCGAAGAGGTACCACTGGATCTCCAGCCAGGCATTTGAGCTGGCGCTGAACAGGTAGCGGCTGGCCGCATTGCCGGCGCTGATCAGCGTGGCGATCAGCACCAGCCAGGTTGCGAATTGGCCGAAACGGTCGTTGACCCAATCGATTGCGCGGCTGAGCGCAAGCAGCCCCTTGAGCATCCAGTCCCCATTGCGACGGCAGTTTGCGCAGCCATCGCTTTCACGTTTCTTGTCTCGAAAAGGCCAGATCCAAGCCCCTCAGTCCAAGCCCCTGTGCCACCTAATCCGAACAGCGCAGCGGGCGTCAATCGGAAGTTCGGAGGGTCAGGCGGGCGGGATGGCGCGCGCCGAAATCTCGCGGTGGCGGATGCTTTCGCGGTGCAGCGTATAGAGGCCGCCCAGCGCGATCAGGGCGGCGCCGACAAAGGCCCAGCGATCGGGAACCTCGCCGAATACGAAATATCCGCTGAGAGCGGTCCAGAACAGCAGCGTGTAGCGGAACGGGGCGACCGTCGGGATGTCGACTTCGCGGAAGGCGAGCACCGCGAAATAGGTGGCGATTCCGAGAAAGGTGGCTGCGACAGTAATTCCCAGCCATTGAAGAGCCGTTGGCCAGGCCCAGGTCTCGACCAATCCGAGCGCGGCGCCCGCAAGCATGACCGCTACAGAACCGTAAAGCCCGACCACAAGTGTTGGGATGCCCGCGTGAATCCGGTGCGTCGCCAGATCGCGGCCCGCGGAAAAGAAGGCGGCGGCCAGGCCGAACAAAGCCCACATGTCGAAGGCCTGCGGGCTTGGCTTGACGATGAACAAGGTGCCGAGCAGCCCGACGCAGATCGCAACCCAGCGTCGCCAGCCCACCTTGTAGCCAAACGTGAATGTGGCGAGTGCGGTCAGGATCAGCGGCGATGTCAGCGCGACGGCCGCCAGCTCCGCAAAGTTCATGTGTACCAGCGCCGCGATGAAGACCACGGTCCCAAGGGCATCGAACAGCGAACGCCAGACAACGGGTGCGCTGGCAGCCCGCGGTACGCTGCGCCACTGGCGGGTGACAACAAGCGCACCGATCAGAAGCAAAACCGACAGGATTCCGCGCAGGAACAACACTTCGCCAAACGGCAGAGTGCGCGCGACAAGTTTCACGCAGGTGTCGTTGACCGTGTAGAGCGCCATGCCGAACGACAGGGCGAGCATCCCGCGGCGATTGGCGGCGGATGGTGACACGGGGGGTGAATTCCGTTGTGGTTCGACGGGGTCAGCCGCCAGTGACGCTCATGTGGCGGGGCAGGGCAGGACGTTTGTGACGTCGATCGATGATGAAGTCATGCCCTTTGGGCTTGCGGGCAACCGCGCCTTCGATCGCGGCATGAAGAAGATCGTCCGATTCCGATGCGCGCAAGGGGCCGCGCAGATCGGCGGCGTCCTCCTGGCCAAGACACATGTACAACGTCCCGGTGCAGGTCAAACGAACGCGATTGCAGGCTTCGCAGAAGTTGTGGGTCATCGGCGTGATGAAGCCGAGCCGGCCGCCGGTTTCGGCAACGCGCACATATCGCGCCGGACCGCCGGTCATGTAGTCGATGTCGTCCAGCGTGTAATGCTGCGAGAGGCGGCTGCGGACCATGGAGAGCGGCAGATATTGGTCAAGCCGCGTTTCGCCGACATCGCCGAGCGGCATCACCTCGATCAGGGTCAGATCCATGCCGCGGCCGTGGGCCCATTCGAGCAATTGCGGGATTTCGTCCTCGTTGACGCCTTTCAGCGCGACGGCATTGATCTTGATCCTCAGCCCGGCGGCTTGCGCCGCATCGATCCCGGCCATGACGCGCGAGAGATCGCCCCAGCGGGTAATGGCCCGGAACTTGTCGGGATCAAGCGTATCGAGCGAGACATTGATACGCTCGACGCCGTGCCCCTTCAGCTCGGCGGCGTATTTGGCGAGCTGGGAGCCGTTGGTGGTCAGTGTCAGTTCGTCCAAAGCGCCCGATTGCAGATGGCGCGACAGCGAGCCGAACAGTGTCATGATGCCGCGCCGGACCAGAGGTTCGCCGCCGGTCAGCCGCAGCTTGCGGACGCCGCGCGCAATGAAGGCGCTGCACACACGATCCAGCTCTTCAAGACTGAGGAGATCCGCCTTGGGCAGGAACGCCATATCCTCCGACATGCAATAGACGCAGCGGAAATCGCAGCGGTCGGTCACGGAGACCCGCAGATACGAGATCGTCCGTCCGAACGGATCCACGAGCGGAGCCCTGTCCGCGTGGGCGAGTTGAATAGGGTGCGGTGCAGCATTCATGGTTGTACTCACAGCATCCATATAAGATTTCGACACTGTTCGCAAAAGTCGCGGCGGAGATTTGGCCGACGGAATGGCATAGGACCTTCGTTGGGGCTATCAGGAAGCCAGCACAGGGAAATTGTCGCACCGACATGAGCACCGATACGTCAAATCGCCCGTGGCCCACGGAGATCCGTCTCAGCAAGGACGGCCGCACCCTGACGATCGCTTTCGACAACGGCGATCGTTATGAACTCGCGGCGGAATATCTGAGGGTGAAAAGCCCAAGCGCCGAGGTGCAGGGGCATTCGCCGGACGAGCGCAAGACGGTGCCCGGAAAGCGCAACGTCATGATCATCGAAATCCAGCCGATCGGCAATTATGCGGTCCGGCTCACGTTCGACGACATGCATTCCACCGGCATCTATTCGTGGGATTACTTTGCCGAACTGGGCCGCAAGCACGATGCTTACTGGCAGGATTATCTTGACGAGCTGGCCGCAAAAGGATTGTCCCGTGAGCCAGCCCACGGGACGCATTGAAGCCTGCAATGGCCGCTGAAAAACTGCGGCCGCATTTTCGTTTCGATTATTGGACGATGACCTTGGCGCCGACCGAGACACGGCCGTAGAGATCAATCACGTCCTGATTGGTCATGCGGAAGCAACCGGACGACACCGCTTGGCCAATGGTCTCCGGCTCGTTCGAACCGTGGATGCGGTAGAGCGTCGAGCCGAGATACATGGCGCGTGCGCCGAGCGGATTGTCAGGCCCACCGGGCATGTAGCGCGGCAGATCGGGGCGGCGCTTCAGCATCTGCGCCGGCGGTGTCCAGCCGGGCCATTCTTTCTTGGCCGATACTGTTTTCACGCCGCGCCACGTGAAGCCGTCGCGGCCGACACCAATGCCATAGCGGAGCGCGGTGCCGTTGCCGAGAACGAGATAAAGACGCCGCTCACCGGTATTGACAACGATCGTGCCCGGCTTCTCGTTGCTCGGGTAATTCACGGTCGTACGCGGGACCGGGGAGCCCCCATACATGCCGAACATGCGACCGATCGGTGCGCCGCCGGTATAGCGCCCCTCTGGGTCGAAGCCGTTATTGGCGTGAGCGGTCGAAACCATCGCGACTGCGACCGCAGTCAGAGCCGTCCAGCGAAAGGCAATCTGCAGCATCCTCAACCCCATGCATTCCTGAAATATCGTAACACGCGGTGTATGAAACAATTCTGCACGATAGTTCATAATTTCCGGTAGGCGGCAACCACGCCTTTCGTCACGCTTTTGCGAGATCAATCGGGGGGACGACGAGGACGAAAGGCCGCATAGCCGCCGTCAGCGTCATAAAGGACGTCGAAGCCGTTCAACAGGTGGTAGCTGGTATTGACGAAAGCCGCGGTTGGCGACACGCGCAGATGAATACCTTCCGGTGCCAGGGGAGAATCGCCCCCGACCGTAAAACGATACAGCTCGGATGAATGCTCGGTATTGCCGACGCGAACAGCGACTTCCGTGCCATCCGGCAAGGTCCGCTCCATGCCGCCGGCTTGCTCTGGCGGGACGGTCATGAACATGGCTGACACGCCGGTATCCATCAGCATGGAACCGCAGGCCGGGGGCATCTGGCCGTTCAGCGAGATGCAGGCGGGAACGCCGGCCCAGTCGCGCCCGTCCGGACGCCGCTCAAGCTTCACAAATCTGAAGTCGCCGCGTGTATTGGCGCCGGTCAGACCCACATGTACGCCCTCACGGGTCAGGACATAACCACGGCGGCGCTGGCCTTCGCCTGTAGCGATTCGCAGAAGCGGGTTCTTGTCTGGCGTGCTCTGGCTCTGCCGATCGCCCTCACGCCCGAAGCCCACGCCGACCATGGCGATGTTGCGCGGCGAGGATGTAGGTATGCAGTCGCGCGCGGTTTCCAGGCAATCGACATTGGTCACGGCAAGCACCGGCATCGGCTCGGTCTCGATTCGGGCGCCGCGCTGGCCGACCAGCGCCAGCCGCGTGATCACCCATTGGCCGCGCATGACACGGCCCGAACTCGTGTAGGTTAGTTTGCCTTCGCCGATCGATTGCAACTGATCGAAATTGGGGATGTAGCGCGCGGCCACGACAACACCGGTCGATCCAGAATCGATCACGGCCCGGATCGGGCGTTCGCCAAACGAAAGGCCGATGCGCGGGACGGCATCGATCTCATCCTCATGCGCGTTCAGGAGGCGCAGAAAACGTCCCTCGTTGAATCCATCGTAGCTGGGCCTGTCCTGGGCCACGGCGGTGGTCATGAAGGTTGCGAAGGCGATGGCAGCGACAGTTGGGAGGAGCAGGTTGCGATGAGCACGCATCGTTTCGTCCACGCTCTTGTTCTTGAGCATTAAAGGATGCGGACATCATAAACGGGGAGTGTTGGGAAACCGCCTTCGAGATGATTCAATTTGAATCTATGGACCCCAGGAGCCTTGAGTTCCGGAGCTTTCTCGCAGATCGTTCTTTGGAACGGGCATCAGACGCGGTACAAAAGCTGATGAACAAGATCGTCCTCGCCATGATCATCGCCGCTCTTCCGCTCATGGGGTTTGCGGCCGCGGGACTTGCGGCCGAGCCGAACAGCAAGCCGTCCAAGACGGCTGTCGACACGAAGGGGCAGACGAACACGAAGAGTCAGGCCAAGCCGTGCGCCGAATACGGCGAAGGCTATGTCAGGCTCGAGGGCTCATCGACCTGTGTGAAAGTGAGCGGCTATGTGCGATTTCAGGCGGGGACACGTCACTAGTGTCCGCCGAACAATGCATGAGCGAGAAGTTGGTTTGTAAATGGTGGGCGCGACAGGGATTGAACCTGTGACCCCTCCCGTGTGAAGGGAGTGCTCTCCCGCTGAGCTACGCGCCCGAAGCCGCCGCTTTTAAGTGGCTTCGAGGAAGTGTCAAGCGCGCTGAAGCGCAGTCGTGCAACAGGGTGGTGTTATCGAGGTGCGGGCCAGCCGCCGCCGGCCGGGGCGGATCGCTGCTGCGCGGGTGGATTGAAGCCACTGGTGGAGGAGGCCGGAGCGCCGCCGCCATCGCCGGGTTCGGGTTGTTCGGCGGCTGCAGCGGCAGGAGCCGGCTGTTTCGCGACGCGCGCTTTTTTCGCCGGCCGGCGGGATGGCCCGGACTTGACGAGTTCGGCCATGACAGGGCTTGGATCGAAGCGCGGTTCGGTCATGGTGATGCCCGACTCATCGCCGCCCCGGATATCCTCTGGTGGAATCAGTTTCACGGCCACAGTCTGTGACTGGTAGCCGTTCAGGCTGTAGGTGACCTGCATGTCCGCAGCAGGAACAGCCAGTGCGCAAGGCGTCCGGCAAGTCTGGCCGCCGGATGTTTTGACCTCCGCGCCCGCAGGCTCGGATTCGAATTGCAGCGGAACCGTCGGGGTTGCCGTTTTCATCAGGTCGCCGGTTGCCGAACAGCCGGCAAGCGCCACCCCACAGATCACAAACGCTAAAACTCTACTCATGGGTCTTAATCCATCGCTGGGGGGCCCCGTCGCGCCCCGACCCTAGTCGGCCGGAACCCTACGAGCTAGCCGTCCTGCGTGCAACCGGATGGAATACCGATCCCCCGCCGCGTGCGGCTATCATTTCACGGGACTATGCGGAAGCCCACAATCGCATCAAATGTGAGGCGAATTACCCCGAAAATGAGTTAATTCACACCGCTGGCTGCAGGCATCAGTTCCATTGCCAAGGCCGGCAATTGCTGAAAATGGCTGATGAGGCGGTCCGGCGCCAATTCGGCCATGGGGATGTCTGTGTATCCAAAATCCACGCCTATGATGGGAATTCCGGCCGCGCGCGCGGTTTGGACGTCGGTATTGGAATCGCCAACCATGACCGCGCGGTTGCTGTCGCCACCGGCCTGTCTGATCGTCCGGATGAGCATTTCGGGATCCGGCTTTTTCATCGGAAAGGTGTCCTGCCCGCAAATCGCGACGAACCGCTCTTTCAGGCCGAGCGCATCGAGCAGACGCACTGACAGCGACTCGTATTTGTTCGTGCAGACTGCAAGGACAAAGCCCTGTGCCTCCAGCGCCTGGAGAGCCTCCTCGCAACCGGGATAAGGGCGCGAATGAACGGCGATATGCTCCTGATAGTGGCGGATATATTGTTCGAACAGGGCGTCGATGGCGGCCTCGGCGACGTGTTGCCGCTGCGCGATGAGCGCTTCTTCAATCAGGGGCCGGACGCCGCCGCCGATCATCGCGCGCGCCTTTTCGAACGGCACAGGCGGGATGTTTTCCAGCGTCAGGACCAGATTGAGTGTCGCGATCAGGTCGGGCGCGGTATCGATCAGGGTACCGTCGAGATCGAACACGATGATGGGATTTGACATTGCGCGGAAGGTCATGGAGTTGGGCTAAAGCGCGCCGGTGCGGAAGGCAAGAGGCGGGCTTTTTCTCCTACCGGCTAGGTGCCGACCGCAATCGGGGCTAGACAATTTCTAAATTTCCTGCGACCCCACCTCATATCCGCCATGACACCTGATGATCTGAAACGCCAGGCTGCCGCCCGCGCCCTCGATTGGGTGCGCCCTGGCATGCGCCTTGGGCTCGGGACCGGGTCGACCGCCCGCCACTTTGTCGAATTGCTGGGGGATCGCGTGCGCGCCGGCCTTGACGTCGTCGGTGTGCCGACATCCGAGGCCACGCGGATTGATGCGGAGCGTTTCGGCGTGCCGCTGACGACGCTGGACGATGCGCCCCATTTGCATGTCACGGTCGACGGGGCGGATGAAATCGGCCCCGGTTTGGCTCTCATCAAGGGCGGAGGCGGCGCCTTGTTGCGCGAGAAGATCGTTGCGGCGGCCTCCGACCACATGATCGTCATCGCCGATGAATCGAAATGCGTCCAGGCACTCGGCGCTTTTCCGCTGCCCATCGAAGTTGTGTCATTCGGGCTGACAGCCACACGCCATGCGATTGCGGCGGCGCTTGAAAGCCTTGCATTGCCGCCCGATCTGAAGCTGCGGACCGGCAGTGCCGGCCTTGCTTTTGTCACGGATGGCGGCCACTTCATCCTCGACGCCGCGCTCGGCCGTATTCCCGATCCGAAAGCGCTGGCCGATCAGCTTGCCGCGATTCCGGGGGTCGTGGAGCATGGCTTGTTTCTGGGGCTTGCACGCACCGCCATTGTCGCAAGCGCGGCGGGTATTCGCGTGATTGAACAGTAATGATGACGATCCGATCAACAGGAGTTTTGACGATGCGTGTTGCTACGCTTTCCCGCCTGGCTGGCGCCGGTCTTGCTGCCCTTGCGCTGATCGCGCCAATGAAGGCGGCGCAGGCGCAGCAGCCTTCACAGAACTCGCTCGCGCTGGCCGGTGAAATTCTTGAGGTCAAGGGCTCGATGACAATGTTCGAACCGCTTGTTCCTGGCGTGGTCGAACAGTCGAAAAACACCTTGCTGCAGATGAACCCGAACATGTTCAAGGATCTGAACGAGGTCGCCAACAACCTGCGCAAGGAATATGCGCCGCGCATGGCCTCGCTGAAAGCCGACATCGTCAAGCTTTACGCGGAGCGTTTCACCGAGCAGGAATTGAAGGACACATTGGCCTTCTACAAGTCGCCACTTGGCAAGAAGCTGCTCACCGAAGAGGTGGGTTTCGTTGATCGCACAATGTCGACGGCGCAGGATTGGGCGGTGAAGCTCAACGAGGAAGTGCTTGTCCGTTTCCGTGCGGAAATGAAGAAAAAAGGCCATAACCTCTAATTAGCCACCTTTAATCGCGTGCCTCTTCGATGAGCGATTTCGACGTCGATCTGTTTGTCATCGGTGCCGGTTCTGGCGGCGTGCGCGCGTCGCGCATTGCCGCGGGCCACGGCGCCCGGGTGATGGTGGCGGAGGAGTATCGTGTCGGCGGCACCTGTGTGATCCGCGGCTGTGTACCGAAGAAGCTCCTTGTCTACGCCTCGCGTTTTTCAGAGGAGTTCGAAGATGCCAAGGGTTACGGCTGGAGCCTTGGCGAGCCGGCCTTCGATTGGGCAACGCTGATTGCCAACAAGGATCGCGAGATCGATCGGCTGGAAGCGGCCTATGTCGCCAATATGGAGCGCTCCAAGGTCGAGATCGTGCGCAGCCGAGCGGTGATCGAGGACGCGCATCGCGTGCGGCTTGTCGCATCCGGCAAGGTCATTCGCGCCAAGCATATCCTGATCGCAACAGGCGGATGGCCCGATTTCGGTGCGGATATCGCCGGTCTTGAGCATGTCATTTCATCGAACGAGGCCTTTCATCTGAAGGCGTTGCCCAAGCGGATCCTGATCCAGGGTGGAGGCTATATCGCCGTCGAATTCGCCGGCATTTTCCGCGGCCTCGGCTCCGAGGTGACACTGGTCTACCGTGGCGACAACATCCTGCGCGGTTTCGACGACGATGTGCGCGAGCATCTGCGCATCGAGATGGAGCGGCGCGGTATAAAGATCATCACCAGGCAGATTGTCGATGCGGTCGAAAAGGTCGATCACGGCTTGTGCGTGTCTTTCTCCGACCATGAATCGATGGTGGTCGATCAGGTCATGTTCGCAACGGGACGCCGGCCCAATATCGCCGGGCTTGGCCTCGACAAGGTTGGCGTGCGCGTGAACGCCAAAGGTGCGATCGAGGTCGACAAATTCTCCCAGACATCAGTGCCGCATATTTACGCCGTTGGTGACGTGACCGACCGCGTTGCGCTGACGCCGGTCGCGATCCGCGAAGGACATGCCTTCGCCGATACGGTATTCGGTGGCAAACGGATTGCGGTCGATCACACCGACATCCCGACAGCGGTCTTCTCCGAGCCCGAAGTCGGTGTCATCGGACTGACGGAAGCGCAGGCGCGGAGTGAGTTCGCGCGTGTCGATATCTACAAGACCAGCTTCCGGCCGATGAAGGCGACGCTGGCCGCGCGCAACACGAGGTCCTTCTTCAAGCTCATTGTCGATGGCGAAACCGACCGTGTGCTCGGGTGCCACATTGTCGGGCCCGACGCGGGCGAGATCATTCAGGTCGTCGGCATTGCCATCAAGATGCGCGCCACCAAGGCCGACTTCGATACCGTCATGGCCGTTCACCCGACCGCTGCCGAAGAGCTCGTGACCATGCGGACCAAGGCCGCGACCTATGTGCGGGAAGCCGCCGAATAGGGCATTCCCGCCCTCGCTATTCCGTCACCGGACAGGCATGTTAGGTTCCCGCAGGCTCAGAGGCCGAAGTCGCCTCTGAGGGGATGGGTGCTGTTGATGATTGTTGTGGGGCGTCGTTTCCTGTCTCTCGCGATCTGCTGCCTGGTCGGCGCTGTGATGTTGATCGCGATGCCGTGCCGTGCCGGTGCGCAGACCGCATCGTCAGCCAATTCCGGAGACACCGAACGCCGCCTTGTCGTCGGGACCAAGGAAGCCGCGCCGTTCGCCATCAAATCGTCCGACGGTCAATGGAGCGGCATCAGCATCGATCTGTGGCGCCGCATCGCTGAAGAAAAGAACCTGCGCTATCGCTTTGTCGAAGAAGAGACGGTGCAGGGATTGGTCGATGGCGTTGTCGCGAAAAAATTCGATGTCGCCGTGGCCGCGCTGACAGTGACGGCCGCGCGCGAGGACAAGATGGATTTCACCGCGCCGTTCTATGCCACCGGACTCGGCATAGCGGTGGCAGCGGGTGGGGTCGCGAGCTGGACTCCGGTGCTGCGTGCCCTGACGTCATTCAGCTTCTTCCAGGCGGTTCTGGCACTGATCGGGCTTGCTCTGGTCGTCGGACTTGTCGTCTGGTTTTTCGAACGCCGTCACAACGAGGAATTCGGCGGCACGATCGCGAAGGGTTTAAGTTCGAGCGTGTGGTGGACGACTGTGGCGATGACCCAGCGCGGTATCGGTCATGCAGGTCCGCGAACCATGCCCGGCCGCTTCATCGCGATGCTGTGGATGGTGGGGTCGATCATCGCCATCGCCGTCTTTACGGCCGGCATCACATCGGCGCTGACGATCCGCCAGTTGCAAGGCAGCGTACAAAGCGTCACGGATTTGTCGAAGGTGCGGGTCGGCATGGTGGCGAGTTCTTCGACCGAGGAGGTGCTGAACCGGATCCGGGTGAATTACAAAGCCTATCCGACAGCAAAAGAGGGGCTGGAGGCTGTCAGGCGCGGCGAGATCGATGCCTTCGTTTACGACCGGCCCTTATTGGCGTGGATTGTGAATCAGGATTTCCGCTTCACCATTCAGCTTCTTGATGTCAGCTTCGATCCGCAGCATTACGCCTTCGCGTTGCCACAAGACAGTCCGTTTCGCAAAGCGCTCAGTATCTCGATCCTCAAATCCGTCCAGAGCTCGTGGTGGGATGATATCCTCTATCGCTACCTCGGCAACCGCTGATCCAGGTCTCCGGGGCTGACGGGCATCTTCTCAACCGTGGTCAGACACCCTAACTCCCGCTATAACGCCGCCGACTGGAAAGCGGCCACCAGGCTCATGGCCGCAGGAGTAGCGACAATGCCCGAACGCTGGACGCCCGAAGGCTGGCGTGGAAAGCCCATCGTCCAAGTCCCGGATTACCCGGATAAGGCGGCCCTGGCCGCGGTGGAAAAGCAGCTTGCCAGCTTTCCTCCGCTGGTTTTTGCAGGTGAAGCCCGCAACCTGAAGAAGCAGCTCGCGCGCGTCTGCGCCGGCGAGGCTTTCCTGCTTCAGGGCGGCGACTGCGCCGAGAGCTTTGCCGAGCACGGCCCCAACAACATCCGCGACTTCTTCCGCGTCTTCCTGCAGATGGCGGTGGTGTTGACCTTTGCCGGCGGTTCGCCGGTGGTGAAGGTCGGCCGCATCGCGGGCCAGTTCGCCAAGCCGCGCTCGTCGCCGACCGAAAAGAGGGGCGATATCGAATTGCCGAGCTATCGCGGCGACATCATTAACGGCAATGACTTCACGCCGGAGGCGCGTATCCCCGATCCGCGTCGTCAGATCGAAGCCTATCGTCAATCCGCCGCGACGCTGAATCTGCTGCGCGCCTTCGCGCATGGCGGCTACGCCAACCTCGCGACCGTGCATCAATGGATGCTTGGCTTCGTGAAGGACTCGCCGCAGGCCCGCCGCTATCAGGAACTGGCGGATCGTATCTCGGAAGCGCTTGGCTTCATGCGCGCTTGTGGTCTCGATCTCGAAAGCCACCCGGAATTGCGCACCACCGACC
>JAEXXW010000215.1 GCA_023405565.1 Pseudomonadota bacterium | reverse complement strand
CGGCCATTCCGCGCAACGAGGACATTTCGGCCAGCACCACCACCGGTTCACGGAACTCGACCGCGAGCGAGCCGAACAAGCCCTTTACGGCCGAGTGGCTGGCCAAGGAGAAGGCGGAAGATGATCGCCTTCGCAACCGGATGAATATCTGCCGGGGTTGCTGACCCCCTTTTTGCCATCGCATTGGGCAGCCGGAGGCGAACCCGACCGCCCGAAACGTTCATCCGGGAAGAGTTGGTTGCCCGGGCGCGCCCTAACGCCTATATTCCTCGCAATTCCAGTCATCCCCGATGACGACCCTGCTTCGCTCCCGATGGGCGGGCGAAGCGATAAGGAGAATTTTGCCATGCAGGAAGCGCCGCTGATGCCGAAAGCCACCGCTGTGTGGCTGGTCGAAAACACCGCGCTCTCGTTCGATCAGATCGCCGAGTTCTGCAAGCTGCACGTGCTCGAAGTGCGCGCGATTGCAGACGGCGATTCTGCGCAGGGCATCAAGGGGCTCGATCCGATCCAGACCGGCCAGCTCACGCGCGAGGAGATCGAACGGGTGGAGAAGGACCCGAAGACCCGTCTCAAGCTCGCCGACCGCAAGGTGCGGGTGCCGGAGCAGAAGACCAAGCGCGGCCCGCGCTACACGCCGGTCTCCCGCCGCCAGGACCGCCCGAATGCGATCCTCTGGCTGATCCGCAATCATCCTGAGCTGAAGGACAGCCAGATCATGCGTCTGGTCGGCACCACCAAGTCGACCATTCAGGGCATCCGCGAGCGCACACACTGGAATGCGGCCAATCTCCAGCCGCTCGATCCGGTCACGCTCGGCCTGTGCTCGCAGATCGATCTCGACATGCAGGTCGCCAAGGCCGCGAAGGAAAAACCGGTGCCGACCGATCTGGATCGCGTCACCCTGTTGCCGGCCTCCGTCACCACCGCGCCATCGGATCTCGACGACCACGACCACGTGCCGGCTGGCAAGCCGCATGACGAGGAGGACGATGTCAGCGCCGTGTTCGCCAAGCTGAAGAAGATCGGCGGCACCCGTCAGGAAGACGAAGAATAGTCCTCGCTCTATATCGCCGTCATGGCCGGGCTTAACCCGGCCATCCATCTCCTTCGCAAAAGTTTTCTTTTAATGATGGATGCCTGGGTCAAGCCCGCGCATGACTGTTGTTGCTCCTGATTCACTCCACCGCCAGTTTGCCCTTGGCGATCGTCTCTTCCCAGATCGCCGCTTCCGCCTTCGCATTCTGCGCAAACTGCATCGGTGTCTCGCCGCCCGGCAGGAAGCCGAGATCGTCGAGCTTCCTGATCACCGCCGCATCCTCCAGCGCGGCCATCACCGCGGCGTAGATCGCATCGATCACCGGCTGCGGCGTCTCTTTCGGTGCAGCCAGCCCCCACCAATTATCGGCGAAGAATCCCGGCACACCGCTTTCATTGGCGGTTGGCACTTCCGGCACATTTGGCAAACGCTTGTGCGAGGCCACCGCCAGCGCCTTGACCTTGCCGGTCTCGACGAATGCACGGCCGACGCCCCAGCCGGCGAGATAAAGCTGCACCTCGCCAGTAATCACCGCTTGCATGGCCGGCGGCGCGCCGCGATAGGGCACATGCACGAGTTCGATGCCGGTCATCTGCTTCAATCGCTCGACGGCCAGATGCGGTGTCGTGCCAACACTCGGCGATGAATAACTGAGCTTGCCGGGATTGGCCTTCGCATAGGCGACGAATTCGCCAAGCGTTTTCACCGGCACGGCGTTGTTCACATACATCACCGACGGCACGATCGCTGCCTTGGTGATCGGCACGAAGGATGCCAGAGGGTCGAACTTCACCTTCGGAAACATGAACTGGTTGATAACGAAATTATTCGTTGCCCCCATCATCAGCGTGTAGCCATCCGGTGCAGCACTCGCAACCGCGTTGGCGCCGATGGTGCCGCCGCCACCACCGCGCGCATCGATCACCAACGGCTGTCCGAGTTTCTTCTCCATCACCTCAGACAGGATGCGGATGGTGACATCGCCTGCGCCACCCGCGGCATAGGGCACAATCACCGTGATCGGGCGTTCGGGAAAAGCCGCAAAGGCCTTGCGCGGCAATAGTGTAGCGGCCGCAGCCACCGTGATGAAGCTGCGTCGCGTGAGTTTCGTCATCATCTATTCTCCGAGTTAAAGGTCGATGCGCATGAGATCATGCGCAATCTGCAGCGGCCCCCGGTAGACGCTGCGGATTTCGTTGACATAGGCGTCGATCTGATGCGGCCCCATCAGATCGACCGGCATGTGTTTTCCTGCGGCCCGCTTCAGCACCGTCGATGTCGAATCGACGTGCCCGATATGCGTGGCGACAAGCTGCTTCACCCCGGCCTCCACCGCGAGCTTGCCGAGATCCGCCGGGCTCGTATGCGCGAAGGTACCGACCTTGGATTGCCGGCGATGTTCGATGAAGGCTTCGGTGAAGGTGCATTCGTGAATGAGCAGATCGGCGCCACGCGACAGCTCAAGAATATTGGCGCAAGGCGCGGTGTCGCCGGAAAACGTCACCACCTTGCCTTCCGCCTCGATGCGGAAGCCGTGGCATGGCGAGACCTCTTCCGGGATGTGATCCATCAG
>JAEXXW010000197.1 GCA_023405565.1 Pseudomonadota bacterium | reverse complement strand
GGCGACACGCTCGGACGACAAAGGCTGCGCATGCGCCAGCACGCGTTCGAGGGCGTCGGCAACGGGAAGCAATGGCACGTTATTATTCCTTCGCGCGGAACAGACCGGACTTGCCGCCCGATTTCTCGAGCAGCCGAATACCTTCGATCCGCATCTCGCGTTCGGCGGCTTTCACCATGTCATAGACGGTCAGACAGGCGACGGAAACAGCCGTCAGTGCTTCCATCTCGACACCGGTTTGTCCCTGCACCTTGACGCTCGCGCGTACAACGATACCGGGCAAGGTTGCATCCGGGAGAAGATCGACAATCACCTGCGAGATCGCCAGTGGATGGCAAAGCGGGATCAGCTCATGCGTTCGTTTCGCCGCCATGATGCCGGCAATGCGTGCGGTGCCGAGCACATCGCCTTTCTTGGCATTGCCGGACACGACAAGGTCCAGCGTCTCCTTCGACATGACGACGCGGCCTTCGGCCACGGCAACGCGCTCGGTCGAGGCCTTCTCCGAGACATCGACCATCCGCGCTTCGCCGGATGCACCGAGATGGGTGAGCGTCTTGCCGGACATGGCGGTTAGCCCGCAGCTTTTTGCGGCCGCGCCAACAGCGTCCGTGTTGCGGCCGCGACGTCTTGCTGGCGCATCAGGCTCTCACCAATGAGGAATGTGGAAACGCCGACCTCCGACAGGACCGCGAGATCGTCAGGCGTGAAAATTCCGCTTTCGCCGACGATGATCCTGTCCTGCGGCACTTTCGGGGCAAGTTTGCGGCTGACGTCAATCGACGTTTCAAACGTCCGCAGGTTGCGATTGTTGATTCCCATCAGCGGCGACTTCAGGCGCAGCGCGCGCGCCAGCTCATCCTCGTCATGGATCTCGATGAGCACATCCATGCCGAAGCTGATGGCTGCGTCTTCCAGATTGCGCGCCAGCGCGTCGTCGATCGCCGCCATGATCAGGAGAATGCAGTCCGCGCCGTAACGCCGCGCTTCCGCCACCTGATAGACGTCGAACATGAAATCCTTGCGCAAGGCGGGCAGGGCGGTCGCATCGCGCGCATCGGTCAGATATTGCAGCTTGCCCTGGAATGATGGCTCGTCGGTCAGCACCGAAAGACAGGCCGCGCCACCGGCCTCATAGGCCTTGGCAATCGACACCGGATCGAAATCGGCACGGATCAGACCCTTGGAGGGGCTGGCCTTCTTCACTTCAGCGATCAGTGCATATTGCCCGGCCGCGAGCTTGCGGCGGATCGCATTGGCAAAGCCGCGCGTCGGCGCAACCGCCCGCGCTTCGGCCTCGAGCGTTGCGAAGGGCACGCGACTTTTCGCAGCCGCGATTTCCTCGCGCTTATAGGCCTCGATTTTCTTGAGGATGTCGGCCATCGTCACTCACGCATTGGACACGGCAATCAGGCGGTCGAGCCTGGCGCGGGCTGCGCCTGACGACAACGCCTTGCGAGCCAGTTCAGCACCGTCCTGCAGCGTTTTTGCGGCACCGGCAACAACGAGGGCCGC
This sequence comes from Pseudomonadota bacterium, assembly GCA_023405565.1. Taxonomy (GTDB): domain Bacteria; phylum Pseudomonadota; class Alphaproteobacteria; order Rhizobiales; family Xanthobacteraceae; genus Pseudorhodoplanes. Next base: position 2,681 of record JAEXXW010000197.1, on the reverse strand, counting down.
AGCCGCATTCATAACCGCCACATCGCGATAAGCACTCGGCTTGTCGTTCAGCACATCCTTCAGGGCCGCCGCGTTGTGATCGGCGTCGCCGCCACGCAAGGCTTCGGGTTTCGTCGGTGCAAGCCCGATATCGGCCGGCGAGATCTCGAACGTCCGTACCGTGCCATTTTCCAGAGCTGCAACGGCGGTCGGGCCGGATGTTGTGATCTCGTCGAGGCCATCCGAGCCGTGCACGACCCAGGCACTCTCCGAGCCGAGATTCTTCAGCACCTGTGCCAGCGGCTCGATCCATTGTCGCGAGAACACGCCGACAAGTTGACGCTTCACATTGGCCGGATTGGACAATGGCCCCAGCAGATTGAAAATCGTGCGGGTGCCAAGCTCGACACGGGTCGGGCCGACATTCTTCATCGCCGGATGATGCGCCGGCGCGAACATGAAACCAATGCCCGCGTCCGAAATGCAGCGGCCGACATCGGCCGGCGACAGATCGATCTTCACACCCAGTGATATCAGCACATCGGCGGCGCCGGACTTCGACGACAAGGCGCGATTGCCGTGCTTGGCCACCGGAATGCCCGCGCCCGCCACGATGAAGGACGCGCAAGTCGAGATGTTATAGGAGCCCGACGCATCGCCGCCGGTACCGACCACATCCACGGCGTTCGCGGGCGCTTTCACCTTCAGCATCTTGGCACGCATCGCCGTCACAGCGCCGGTGATCTCGTCGACCGTCTCACCGCGCACGCGCAAAGCCATGAGGAGACCGCCCATCTGCGACGGCGTCGCTTCGCCTGACATCATGCGGTCGAAGGCATGCGCGGCTTCCTCGCGCGACAACACGGCACCCGTTGCAGCCTTGCCGATCAACGCCCTCAAATCGTCCGCCATGCCGCCCTCAATGCAACCGCTGTTGCGCCGCGCCTTGATTCCATGCGGCGGCGAGTTCGAGAAAATTCTTCAGGATCAGGTGCCCGTGTTCGGACGCGATGCTTTCAGGATGAAACTGAACGCCATGAACAGGCAGGGTCTTGTGCGACAATCCCATCACCAGCTTGTCGTCGGTTTCAGCGGTGACCTGAAGCACATCGGGCATCGTGTCACGTCGCACGACCAGCGAGTGATAGCGCGTCGCCTTGAACGATCCGTTGATACCGCGAAAGACGCTGCTGCCTTCGTGCCGGATGTCACAGGTCTTGCCGTGGACGGGCGAGGGCGCACGCACCACGGCGCCGCCAAAGGCCTGTCCGATCGCCTGATGACCGAGGCACACACCGAGGATGGGAATCTGCGCCGACGCCCTGCCGATCAGATCGAGACAGATGCCCGCATCATCGGGCGTGCAGGGGCCAGGCGACAACACGATCGCATCCGGCCTGGTGGCGATCACATCGTCCACCGTGACCGCATCATTCCGATGCACGACAATATCCGCACCCAACCCGCCCAGATAATGGACGAGGTTGAATGTGAAGCTGTCGTAATTATCGATCAGGACGATCATGTTGCCCGGAAATTTATTGCGCCGCGCAATCGGATAGATTTGGTAGCCGGTTGCGGACCCATCGGCCGTCGTCGCGGGGTCTTAGACGCGGCCTCCAAGGGGGTCAAGTTGAGCCGTGAGGGCATCACTGGCCGCGGCCGGCGCTGCTGGCAAAGCGGCGGGCTTCCTCCGCTGCGCGGAACAGGGCCTTGGCCTTGTTGATGCATTCCTGCTGCTCCGACGCCGGATTGCTGTCGGCGACGATTCCGGCGCCCGCCTGCACATACATGGTGCCGTCCTTGATCACCGCCGTGCGCAGCACGATGCAGGTATCCATCTCGCCTGCCGCGGAGAAATAGCCGACACAACCGGCATAGATGCCGCGCTTCTCCTTCTCCAGTTCATCGATGATCTGCATCGCCCGCACCTTGGGCGCACCGGACACGGTGCCGGCCGGGAAACCGGCGATCAGGGCATCGAGCGCATCGCGGCCTTTGGCCAATTCGCCTTCGACATTCGAGACGATGTGCATGACTTGGCTGTAGCGCTCGATGAAGAACTTGTCGGTGACATTGACGGTACCGATGGTCGAGACGCGCCCGACATCGTTGCGTCCGAGATCGAGCAGCATCAGATGCTCGGCGCATTCCTTCGGATCGGCCAGCAGTTCGCGTTCCAGCGCGGCATCTTCGTGCGGCGTTGCACCCCGAGGCCGCGTCCCGGCAATCGGCCGGATCGTGACATGCCCGTCGCGCACCCGGACAAGGATTTCCGGGCTCGATCCGGCAATGGAGAACCCATCGAAATCGAGGAAATACAGAAACGGCGCCGGATTAACGCGGCGTAGCGCGCGATACAGCGAGAACGGCGACAAATCGAACGGAGATTCGAAGCGCTGCGACAGCACCACCTGAAAGATGTCGCCGGCCGCAATGTATTCCTTGGCACGGAGCACCATCGACGCATATTCGTCCGGAGCCGTGTTCGACACTTGTGGTGCAGCAATGTTGTCCGGTGCGTCGCGCATCGACTTTGGCAAAGGCCGATCGAGCGCATCGACAATCGACGTCAGTCGCTCGGTCGCACGCACCAGCGCTGTCTTTGCAGGCAGGCCTGGCTCGGGGCGAACCGGCGTCACGATGGTGATCGTGTCCTTCACCGAGTCGAATACGACGATGATTGTCGGTCGGATCAGGAT
>JAEXXW010000129.1 GCA_023405565.1 Pseudomonadota bacterium | reverse complement strand
CCACATGGCGCTGCCGAATGAGGACGCGTTTTACGACGCCGACACGCCGTAGCGGAGACGCGGTGCATGCATCTTGTCCCGGATTAGCATCACGATCGGACCCCGCCATAGCGAGCACGTATGGCGGGGCTGCGGACCGCAGCGATGCCTATCGGCGGCGCTGTTGTTTTGGTAGAATCTTCGCGGTCCCTCTGCCTGCACAGATGCAATGACAAACGCGCAATCTCCCGTTTCCCGGCCAACCTTGAATAACGGTCGTTCTCTGACCGCCACCCATTGGGGCAATTTCTACATTGGCCTCGATCCCCAGGGCGAACTCGATGTGGCGCCGAGCGCCACTGACATGTCGCCTTCGCCGCTTGGGCGGAATCTAAGCGCCACGCGCGACCGCGCTAGCCGCGTTCTGACACCTGTGGTCCGCGAGGGATATCTGCGCAAAGGAAAGCACAGTCACGGTGCTAGCCGAGGCCAAGAGCCTTTCGTTGCCGTCAGTTGGGACCAGGCGCTCGACCTCGCAGCGGAGGCTATACGCGACGTGCGCACACGGCGCGGCGATTCCGCTATTTACGGAAGTTCGTATGGGTGGTCGAGTGCCGGCCGCTTCCATCACGTCCAAAGTCAAATTCATCGCTTCCTGCGCATGGGCGGTGGCTATACGGATTCGGTGAACGATTATTCGGCCGGAGCCGGGCTCGTGATCACACCCCACATCACCGGCATGCATCTTTATGCGGCCAGTGGTGAAGCACCATCCGCGCGCGACATCGCCGACCATTGCAAATTGATCCTTTGCTTTGGCGGTCTCGGTCTCAAAAACAATCAAGTCAGCCCCGGCGGCATCGGCAACCATGGCGCCGAGCAACATCTGCGCAGCCTGAAACAGGCGGGCGTCCACTTCGTCAACATCAGCGCCATTCGCGACGATGCTGCGGATTTTCTTGACGCAGAATGGCTGCCGTGCCGGCCGAACAGCGATGTCGCCTTGATGTTGGGTCTCGCGCATACATTGCTCGTGTCCGATCTTCACGATGCGGATTTCATCGCACGCTACTGCCACGGCTTCGAACAGGTCGCCGATTATTTGCTTGGCCGGCAGGACGGCTGCCCGAAAGATGCGGACTGGGCGGCGACATTGACGGCCGTGCCGGCAGCGCGCATTCGCGAACTTGCGCTGCGCCTCTCACGAGAACGATCAATCATCGGACTGTCGTTGTCGGTCCAGCGCGGCCAGCATGGCGAGCAAACCTATTGGGCGGGAACGACGCTGGCCGCAATGCTCGGCCATATCGGCCGACCGGGTTGTGGCATCGTCTATGGCTACGGCGTCTTCAATTCGAGCTTCAAGGAACGCAAGCGCCTGACCTTTCCGGTCGGCGCGCTGCCGCAGGGTATCAATCCCGTTTCAGATTACATCCCGGTCGCGCGGCTGACCGACATGCTGGAACGGCCGGGCGGACAATTCGATTATAATGGGCAGCGGCTGACCTATCCTGACATCGGCCTCATCTATTGGGCCGGCGGCAATCCTTTTCATCATCATCAGGATCTCAATCGCCTGAACCGCGCCTGGGCGAAGCCGGAAACGATTATCGTTCACGAGATGTATTGGACCGCGACCGCACGCCGGGCCGATATCGTTTTTCCCGTCGCGACACCGCTCGAGCGCAACGACTATGCGGCATCGAGTTTCGATGCCTTCATTACACCAATGCACCGCATCGTGCCGCCCATGGGCGAAGCAAGAACGGATTACGAGGTGTTTACCGCATTGTCCCAACGCCTCGGCTTTGCGGAGCGCTTCACCGAAGGCCGTGACGAGATGCAATGGGTCCGTCACCTTTACGAGGTGACCGCCAGCAATGCAGCCCGGGCCAATGTGACGCTGCCCGACTTCGACACTTTCTGGCGGGGCGATACGATCGACCTGCGTTCGCAACTCCCCGATCTCGTGTCGGCGTTTGAGGCCTTTCGCGCGGATCCGGATGCAAATCCGCTCAAGACACCGTCGGGGCGATTGCAGCTTTACTCCGACAAGATCGCGAGCTTCCGATACGACGACTGTGTCGGGCATGCGGCCTGGTACGACAAGACGGAATGGCTGGGAGCGGCCGACCGCTATCCCCTGCACCTCATATCCAACCAGCCGCCGGTGCGGCTGCACAGCCAGCTCGATCACGGAGCAGTGAGCCGTGAGCGCAAGGTGCGCGGTCGCGAGCCGGTCCGGATGAATCCGGCCGATGCCAAGGTGCGCGGCATTTCTGACGGTGATATCGTGCGCCTGTTCAATGATCGCGGCTCGTTGCTGGCCGGCGCATCCCTCTCCGACGAGGTGATGCCCGGCGTTGTCCAGTTGAGCACGGGTGCCTGGTTCGACTCGCAAAGGTTCGACGGCACAGATCTCGACGTACACGGCAATCCGAATACGCTGACCCGCGACGTCGGCACCTCACGGCTGGCACAAGGCACAACCGCGCATAGCTGCCTGTGTGACGCCGAGCGATTTGACGGTCCCCTGCCCGACATCCGCGTCTACGCGCAACCGCACATCATCCAGGACGAAGACCAACCTTCGCTTCGGACGTGAACGGACTTGAGCCAGGTTTGCTGTCTTGGCTTGCTATCCTGGCTCTTCATCCACGTTATTTCTGCTTCTCGGCGATTTCAGCCAGCAGCGGCTTCCACTGCTTGATCTCGTCCTGGATCTGCGCGCGAAACTGCTCCGTCGTCATCTTGACCGTCGAGCTACCAGTCTTTGTCATGGCTTCCTGCACGGCAGGATCATCCGCCATCTTCATCAGGACCTCCGCCATTTTCTTGATGATCGGCTCAGGCGTCTTGGCCGGGGCGATGATCGCGTTCCAGGTTTCGACGATGAAATTCGGGCTGACGGTTTCGTGCACCGTGGGAAGTGCCGGGAAATAGGTTGTCCGCTCGCGTGATGTCACACCCAAACCTCTGACAGCTCCGGCCTGAATCTGCGGCAAGGCATCGGTCATGTTGGCAAAGGACAGATCGATGTCGCCTGACACGACAGACACCATCGCCTGCGCACCACCCTTGAACGGCACATGCACCATCTTGGTGCCGGTCCGCACCTGGAACAGCTCGACCGCGTAGTGGGTCAATCCGCCAAGACCACTCGACCCGTAATTGAGCTTGCCGGGATTGCTCTTGGCGTAGGTTACCAGTTCGGCCAGCGAGTTGACCGGCAGGTCTTTTTTCGCGACGACGGCCTGGACAATGGAGCTGACGATGGAGACAGGTTCAAGATCGCGAACCGGATCGTAACGGACCTTCTGGGCGAAAGGCACGACCGAAATGGCGCCGACGCTGCAAACGCAGAACGTGTATCCATCCGGTGCAGCATCCGCCACAGCCTGCGTCCCCACGATGCCGCCGCCGCCTGGCCGGGTTTCGACAACGACGGGTTTGCCTAACGCCTTTTCGACGTAAGAGGCGGTGATACGGCCAACGGTGTCGGTATATCCGCCGGCACCATATGGAACGATGAATGTGATGGGGCGGTTTGGCCAGGCCTCCTGCGCCAGCGTCGCGGTCGGTGCGAGCGCCACCGCCACCCCGAACACAACATGACACAGCCCCACCCTGCGAAGTCCACCGAACAATGTCATCGTAGCCATCCCCTCATCATGCCAATGCGGACGAGATAGCTTGCGGCTGTTCGTCAGCATACTGACAGGGGAACAGCAAATGACGTGCCAGACCTGACACAGGGAAGAACGGCGATAATTTCGGACAAAGCCCTCCCGTTGCCCGCGTCCTGAGCAACGGCTGAGTTTGGTTACGGCATAAACTCGAAAAACATTTTATCCGGTGAGCCGCCGGAGGCTTCCCTCCAGCACTTTGCGAACCGCCATTCCGGCACGACGCGAATCGGCCGCGCGGATCGCCTCGAAGATCGCAAGATGCTCCTTGTGAACCATGAGCTCCGTGGCCTGTTTCTGTGCCGACGTGGCCCGCGACTGTGAGATGAAGTTATGCAGATGCGGTTGCAGGAATTGCGTGAAGCCTACAATCAGGGGATTTTGCGTCGCCTCGGCAATCGCAAGATGAAAGCCGATATCGGCGGCGAGCGCCTCTTCAAACGAGCTGCGGCCCGGCTCCATCGCACGAAGATGCTGCGCCATGGCCTTCAGATGAGATGGCCGCCGGCGCTCAGCTGCGAGTGAAGCGGCCTGCACCTCGATACCGATGCGAAGCTCGAAGATATGCGCAAGCGTGTCTTTCCGTACGCCTGATAACGGCAAGCGAAATGGCCGCGCCGTAAAATCCTGCTCAACAAAGACACCTTTGCCTTGATGAGAGGCAACAAGACCATCCGACTTGAGCCGCGCCAGTGCCTCGCGAATGACGGTGATGCTGACGCCAAAACGCTCACTCAGATCCTTGCCGGGCGGCAACTGACGACCCGGCTTGTATCGGCCCTTGGCGATATCGTCCCGCAGCATCCCGGCAATCCTGTCGGTCAGATTGTCCTTCGAAACGAAAGTCCGCTGCACTGTCCTGTATGCCATTGCCGCTCCATTCACCCGCGCATGCCGCGCTTTTCACCAATCCGGCGACTGCACGTCATTTCGAAATGACAACCCCGTCGCTGCGACACGCGTTTAGATTTTCATCTGCCGTCCAAATACCCATTCGCTTACTTCATTAGCAGTGCTGGCCCGCAAGTTGCATACCAACTTATCATATAAGCTGATGAGTATTGGAGGACGTCTTGGCTGCCGACAATCAAAGCTTGCGCGGCTTTCTGGAGAGCGTGGAGAAAACCTGCCCTGAAGAGATCCTGCGGATCAAGGAGCCGATCAGCCAGCAGCTCGAAATGACATCGACCGTGTTCGAACTGGATCATCTCGACAAGAGCCCGGTGGTGATCTTCGAGAATGTGATCGGTTTCGATATGCCGGTCGTGACGAATGTCGCCGGCAACCGGAAACTGCTCGCACAATGCCTGAAGAGCGATGTTGCCAGTCTCGCCACGTCATTTCGCGAGCGGGTGCAGACCTATATCCCGCCAGAGATCGTCGCCAAGGGGGCCTGGGACGACATCGTGATCGAGGGCGACGATATCGACCTGACCAGACTGCCGATCCCCTATCAGTTCACCGTGGACGCTGCGCCCTACATCACTGCCGGGCAGATTACCGCACGCGATCCGGAAACCGGCGTCGACACGACGGGCTTTCACCGGCTGATGCTGAAGGGCAAGAACCGGCTCGGCGTGTCGCTCCATTCGCGACGGCGCATGTACGAGTATCACCGCCGCGCCGAAGCACGCGGGCATTCCCTGCCCGCGGCGATCGTAATCGGCACGCATCCGCTGCATTACATGGGGTCGATGGTCTATGCCTATCCGCCGCATGTGCGGAAGTTCGACATCATCGGCGGCCTCTTTGGCGAGCCCTATCGCCTTGCCACATGCGGCATCGATGGACTCGAAGTGCCGGCCGCAGCCGAAATCGTCATTGAGGGAGAAATTCTCGCGGGCGTTCACGAACCGGAAGGGCCGTTCGGCGAATTCACCGGCTATGCCTCACATCGCAGCACACAGAATGTCTTTGTCGCTCATCGTGTCAAAATGCGAAAGGATGCCTACTTCCATAGCGTTGTCTCGGGCATGTCGCGCGACCACATCCTGATCTCGTGCATTACGCGTGAAGGCGAACTTCTGAATGCCCTGCGTAAGAACCTGCCCAATGTGAAGGCGGTTCATGTCCCGCACAAGACCTGCGGCGCCTTCATGGCGATCGTATCGATGAAAAAGATCTCGGACGGCGAGCCGAAAATGGCCATGCTCAATGCGCTAGGGACCGAGCTCTATACGAAATATGTCATCGTGGTCGACGAGGATGTCGATATCCACGACATGAACGATGTGATGTGGGCTCTCGCGACGCGCGTCCGCGCTGAAAAAGACATCATGATGATGCCGGGTGTCAAATCAGCGATCATCGATCCGACGTCCGATCCGAAAACCTTCACGGTGACGAAGATGGGTATCGACGCCACGGCTCCTCTTGACGATTCTGCCGAGCGGCTGACTATTTCACCCGAGCAACGCATTCGCGCGCGAGAGATCCTCGCCAGAGCCGGCGTGGTCTGAAAACGGCCACCAAGGGCTGACGCCGAAACCATGGAGCTACGAGCCACCGACAAGAATAGTGGAAGATTTTCCGCATCAATGCCAAAATGGCTGACCGAGATAGATCCGTCGGACGACTGCTGAGGTCACACCCATGGCAGTTTCAATTCGGTCGGTGCAGCTACCGCTCCTGGAGCAACTGCGTGGATATCGGCGCGATTGGCTGGCGCCGGATTGCACGGCAGGCTTGTCCGTCGCGGCTGTATCACTGCCGTCCGCCATCGCTTACCCAGCCATCGCTGCCCTGCCAACTGAAGTCGGGCTATTCGCTACAATCCTTGGCATGCTCGGATACGCATTGTTCGGGCCATCGCGGCAACTCATGGTCGGCCCCGACGCCGCAACATGCATCATGCTCGCGAGTGTGCTGCTGTCCCTCGGTGCATCCACCACGGCTGATCGGGTCGCGTTGACGGTGCTCCTGACAATGGAAGTCGGCCTCCTGTGCTTTATCGCAGGAATCATGGGACTCGGCTTCGTCGCGAACTTTCTCTCGCGCCCCATATTGGTCGGGTTTCTGGCCGGCATTTCAATCAGTCTGATCATTGGCCAGATCACGCGCCTCACAGCCGTCAAGATCGAATCGAGCGGTCTGATAAGGCCGATCATTGAGTACGCTGGCAAAATCGGTGAGACACATATTCCGACAGTGATCCTCGGGATCGGCACGTTGATATTTCTGCGCATATTGCGACGTGTCAGGCCGAGCGCACCGGGCTCCCTGATTGCGATCGTTGCAGCCATCGCAGTGTCAGCCGGGCTGGGATTGGCCTCGTACGGCGTCTCGGTTGTCGGCGCTTTACCCCCAATCACATTCTCCTTGTCACTTCCATCTCTTGCAGCGATCGCCAATCTCGACGTCCTGGGCGGTGCCCTCGCGATCATGATCGTCGGTTTTGGATCAGGCATCGTGACGGCGCGCAGCTTCGCTGCGAAAAGGGGAAGCGACGTCGATGCCGGCAAAGAACTGGTCGGATTCGGCTCGGCCAATCTTTCCAGTGGTCTGTTCGGAGGCTTCCCGGTGACTGCGTCCGACTCTCGCACGGCGGTCAATTTCGTGGTCGGTGGAAAAACACAACTCACCGGCCTGATCGCTGCCACCGCACTCGCTGGAACAGTTTTGTATATCGGACACGTCCTGGCTTATTTGCCGGTGGCCGTTCTTGGTGCGGTTCTGGTATCGGCCGCAATTGATCTCATCGACCTTCCAGAGCTCAGAACACTCTACCGTATCAGTCGTCCGGAATTTGCCTTTGCAATCGCCACTCTGCTCGGGGTCGTCATCATTGGCGTTTTGCAAGGCGTGTTTATCGCCATTGCCGCGACGCTCGCCTATCTGCTGTGGGTCGCCTCGCAACCCCGAATTGCCCGTCTTGGTCAGATCGATGGCAGACCGGGCCTTTACAAGCTACACCGGCATCCAGAGGCTCGTGCGATCCCGGGCCTCACGATAGCGGTCCTGCAGGCTGCACTCATTTTCTTCAATGCCGATTACGTCAAGCGGCAAATTCTGGAGATTGCCGACGCTTCGAATAGTGGACGCAACTGGTTCGTTCTGGACGCCGAGGCCGTCAACCTGCTCGACAGTACAGGCGTGGCGAAACTGGAAGAATTGCAGGTCCTGCTCAGCGAACGCGGTGTGACCTTCGGCATCGCCAGCCTGAACAGCAAATCCTTGCTGATGGTCGAACAAGCCGGACTTGCCGATCGAATGGGCAGGCACATGATTTTTGCAAGTTCCGAAGCCGCTGTCGCCGCCTTCGACGCGCATCGGTGAATATCCGAAACGAAGGGCCTCCTTTTCAAACCGCTAGGTCGCCGCATTTACGTTTGTGTGCGTGATCTGGAATTTTGGCCTTTCGCGGCGGCTGCCTGACGTACAGGCGACCGCCGGCAACCCGAAAGCAGATTGCCGGCTTCTTTTATTCCATGCGGCGCCGGCTGACGGTTGAACGCGT
>JAEXXW010000311.1 GCA_023405565.1 Pseudomonadota bacterium | reverse complement strand
GGCTTTTTCAGCCCAGCCATGGCAATATCGTCATCTACGGCAAGACCGTCACCGAGCCACGTGACGATATCGGAATCGTCTTTCAACGTCCGACATTACTTCCTTGGTTTAACGTGCTGGGAAATGTGACTTTTGTCGCGCGGCACAAATATGGACGGGTCACCAAGGAGGAAACGGAACGAGCCCGCGATCTGCTCCGGCTCGTGGACCTGCAAGCGTTCGAAACCGCCCAGATCGACCAATTGTCCGGCGGTATGCAGCAGCGGGTTGCGATCGCCCGGGCGCTCCTTCTGGATCCCGATATTCTCCTGATGGACGAGCCATTCTCAGCGCTCGATGCACTCTCGCGCGACGAAATGAGCTTTGAGCTCCTGCGGATATGGTCGGAGAGCCCCAAGACCGTTCTCTTCATCACGCACTCCATCCCGGAGGCTGTGCTTCTCTCGGACCGGATCATCGTGATGACCCCACGACCGGGCTCGGTACGAGAGATTCTGGAGGTTGATCTGCCCCGGCCACGATCAATGAAGACGATGTCAGATCCACGCTTCGGCGCCTTGTGCAATCATATCCGCTCACAGCTGTTCACGCGCCATGCCGGATAAGGCCATAAAAGCTCCACAGCCCAGTTGGGCTGCGCGACTGCGGCGCTTTGGCTATCGCTACGCACCCTTGATCGCATTTGTAACCGTACTGGCGCTATGGGAGATCGGATGTCGGGTCTTTGAGATACCGACATTTCTGTTGCCGTCGCCAAGCTTGATCTATGCGGCATTCCACGAACAGCAGGCCCAAATCTGGCTTAGCCACGCATGGGCGACAATTCGCGTCGCCCTGATCGGATATCTGGTAGCCATCGCAATCTCGGTTCCTCTCGCGATCGCGCTGGCGTCGTCAAAGCTGCTATCCCGTTCCTTGTATCCCCTCATCATCGTCGTTCATTCCATGCCGATTGTGGCGATTGCGCCGATCATCGTCGTTACACTCGGTGCTTCAGACCTGCCGCGGGTTGTCATCACCTTTCTAATCGCGTTCTTTCCCATTGTCGTGACGACGACTGCCGGATTGCTGGCCACTCCGCCTGAATTGATTGAGCTGTCACGATCGCTGCGAGCGGACTGGATACGCCAGCTGTTCCACATTCGTCTTCCGTACGCATTGCCGTATATTTTCAGCGCCCTCAAGATATCGACGACCCTCGCCGTCGTCGGGGCGGTCGTGGCCGAGTTTGTCGCGGCCGAAAAGGGCCTCGGATACTTCATTCAGTTCTCAACATCCTTCTTCAAGATCAGTCAGGGTTTCGTTGCGCTGGTTATTCTGGTCATGATCAGCCTCGGCTTCTTTCAACTCGTTGTGCTTTCGCAACGCTTGCTTGCCCCCTGGTCGCTACCGCGTAGCGAGCGATGAGCCACAATCAGCCAATTCGCTGGGGTTCGGGCGGCTCACTGCACAGCGAGGCCTCAGTTGCCCGCATCGTGGGCAGCGATGCTTTTATCGCACCGGTACAGTCTCAATTCGATGCTCTAAGCTAGCAGCAAGTCGTGCCACTTTGCCCGCACGATCACAAAAGCGGGACGTTCCCGCATCTCGAAGAGGCGGCTTATGAATAACTGGGTGATGGTGAGATGCGTTGTTGCGGCGCTTTTGACTGTACCTGCGCAGGCCCACGCGCTCGACAAGGTGACGATGCAGTTCGGCTGGGTCCCCGGCGGAGACCGGGCTGCTTACTACCTGGCTAAGGAAGCGGGGCTGTTCCGGGCAGAAGGTCTCGATGTCCAGTTGCTCGCCGGAAAGGGCTCGAACGACGCCATTACCAAAGTTGCTACCGGTGTCGCTGATTTCGGCGAAGGCGGGTTCGATGCCGTTCTTCGCGCTCGCCTCACCAACAATGTGCCGGTCACGGCGGTCATGCCCGTTTATACGAAGGCGCCAGATGCCTTGTTCACGACGGCCGCAAGCGGAATCAAGTCGCTAAAAGATGTCAGCGGCAAGAAAGTGGCGACCTCGCCTTTCACGTCGTCGAATGGCCCATGGCCGTTTCTGTTACGCATGAACGGCGTTGATCCCGACAAGGTGACGGTCATCAAAGCTGATCCAAATGCACTCGCGCCGATGCTGGCGACCGGTCAGGTCGATGCGATCATCCAGTATGTCATCAACGACCCGGCGACATCCCTGATCCTGAATGAGGTCAAGAAGACCTCCGTTATGATCCCTTGGTCAGATTACGGTCTGACCGGGTATTCAAGCACCCTCTTTGTGTCCAACCAGACTCTTGCCAGGCGCAGGGACGTGGTTGTGCGCTTTATCAGAGCTCTCAGAAAGGCCGAAGAGATAATGCGGGATGACCCGCAAAAAGCTGCAGCTGCTGTCAAAGCCGCTGTGCCGGAGATAGACTTGCCGATTACAGTCGCGCTGGTGAAAGCGACGCTGCCTCTGATCTTTAACGAAAATACTCAGAGAGATGGCTTGGGCATCTTTTCGCCCGAACTTGTGAAGACGACCTGGGAATGGGTTGCCAAGCAGGAGAATGTGCCTGTCGACAGGCTCGATCCGCTATCCGCTGTGGACATCGGGATTGCAAAAACGCCGTGACATCGGACCGGCTTCTTTCTGTCGCGCAGCTGAAGTCAATGGCGGACATGACTTGTTCGTCCGCCGGACTTCTCGAAGATAAAGCGGGCGAAAATCGTCAGTAGAGCGACGAGTGTCAACACAGAGGCCGCTGCAAAGGCGCCGGCGACGTTGTAGTCGTGATATAGCAGTTCGACCTGGAGCGGCAATGTGTTGGT
>JAEXXW010000236.1 GCA_023405565.1 Pseudomonadota bacterium | reverse complement strand
CATGAGAATACGCAACGAGACCTTGTGGTCTGCGCTGGCCATCGTTCTTCTGGTACCTTTATGGTTCCTGGCCCACCGCTACACCACATTCATTGGCGATCCGATCAAGGTGATGCTTGCATTGCCGGGGTTCCTCGCCGATCCCTCTACGTGGGAGAACGTCGGATATTCAATGTTCCGCGTCTACGGCGGGCTGGCTGTTGGTATCGTGGCCGGCACTCTTGCCGCCCTTATGATGCACCGCAGTGTTTTCGCGAACCACGCGCTCATGGTCTATGTCACGATCGGGCTCAGAACGCCGTCGGCGATCGCGGCCATCATTGCGCTCGCGCTTTTCAAGCGGTCCGAATACGGAAATATCATTGTGGTGGCCTTCATCACATTTCCATATCTGGCAACGGGACTTCTGGCTGGTTTAAAGAGCGCCGATACCGACCTTGATGAGATGGCGCGCATCTATCATTTAGGCTCGTTTCGGCACGCGCGCCATGTGCTTTTGCCATTCATCGCACCGTTCATGTTCGCCGCAATACGCAACACACATGCGCTTGCATGGAAGGTGATCGTTGCTGTCGAGATTTTTGCCGCGGCTCAGATGGGCTTCGGCGTTCAGTTTCAGAATGCCTGGAACTACTTCCTTATAACTAAAATTCATCTGTGGCTTCTGGTCTTCGTCGCCATCGTGATCATCGTGGAATACTGCATCCTGCGCCCTGCAGAACGCCGTGCATTCCAGTGGCGTAACACTCATTGATGGGATTCTCATGGTTGCCACACTGCGCAAGTCAACGGACATGAAGATGGCCGAAGAGACGAAGATACCCAAGCGCGAAGACATTGTGCTGTCTGTCAAAGGCGTGGGTGTTGCCTATGGTGACAGAGAAGCGATTCGTAATCACACCTTTGACATACGCAAGGGTGAATTCATTGCGATTGTCGGGCCTTCAGGCTGCGGCAAATCCACCATGCTCAACGTGTTGTCGGGTCTTTTGCCTCCGACCGTCGGGTCCGTCTCCGTGGAAGATAAGCAACTTTACGGACCAGAGCATCAGGACCCTCGGCTGGGCTATGTTTTTCAGGCCCATCGCCTTCTTCCGTGGCGTACCGTCAAGCAGAATCTGGAACTGGTTCTCGCGTCGACGTCAATTCCGAAGGACCAGTGGGACGCCGATATAGATCGTATGCTGGATATTCTGCAGATCAAGCAGTTCAAGAACACCTGGCCGCTCAAAATGTCAGGTGGCCAACGCCAGCGCGTATCGATCGCGCGCGCGCTTCTCGTTCAACCGTCCTTTATTCTCATGGACGAACCGCTGGCGACCCTTGATGAGGTGACTGCCCGCACGCTCCGTCAGGAGCTGATAACGATTTGGGAGCGCACGGGTCAGACGATTATCTTCGTGACGCATTCATTGCGCGAAGCCGTCTATCTGGCAGATCGCATCATTATTCTTTCGCGCGGTCCCTCGTCAGTCTTCATGGACTACAAGGTACCGCTCGCTCGCCCCCGTCCTTACGAAGATCCGCAAATAGGGCAGATCGAAGCGGAACTGATAGAGAAGGTTCTCGTTCCGTGGGGCTTGTCTCAACCGGACACGGGCATTGAGCGGCGATGACACACGCATCTGGCGTGGGAACGGCCACGTTTACTTCCGATCAATTGCGTCTTCACAATCGACGGATTGTCGCGAAGAAGTTCGTGGCGACGGCGCTCGCCATAATATTGTTATTTGCTCTATGGCACATCTTGGCGCTCTACAATCGGCCCTGGGTTCCATCCATAACCGACACAGTTGAATCTATGAAGCGAGCTGTGACGTCGGCTCAATTCTATTCCGATATGGTCGTTACCTGGCAGAGATTGCTCGCAGCTTTCGTGGTCTCGACGCTCCTCGGCGTTTGTATTGGAACGCTGATGGGATTCAATAGATCGTTCGATGCCTTTGCTGCACCGCTTGTCGCAATGGCGCTTGCAGTACCGGATCCGGTTTACGTTATTTTTGCAAGTTTGGCACTGGGCACCGGAGGGGTTGCGGGCTTCATCGCCCTCGTCATGGCCGTCGTACCTTTTGTCATCAATGTAGTTTACGCCGGCATCGGTGCACGCGACCGAAGTCTTGATGAGATGGCGAAGATCTACCATATCCCCGCATCACGCAATTTTCGGCATTCGATCATCCCGCAGCTTGTTCCCTCTCTTCTGATCGCAACGCGTTTCGCGTTCGCTTTGTCGTGGAAAGTGGTGATCCTGGTCGAGGCGCTGACTTGTCCCGATGGAATAGGGGCGCGGATCTACAATTATTTTCATGTTTTGAGGATGCGCGATGCGG
This sequence comes from Pseudomonadota bacterium, assembly GCA_023405565.1. Classification (GTDB taxonomy): domain Bacteria; phylum Pseudomonadota; class Alphaproteobacteria; order Rhizobiales; family Xanthobacteraceae; genus Pseudorhodoplanes. The sequence continues at coordinate 2,264 of JAEXXW010000236.1, read as the reverse complement.
TCGCCCTCGCGATCTTGTTCTGCGTGCTCATGCAACTCGTCGAATGGCTGGTCTTCGTGCCGCTTGAAAGGCGTCTTCTGCGTTGGCGGTCCTGATTTCGATTTGTCCATTAATTGTACGGTCGACTAATTGTGACAGGCTCCGCGCGAGAGAAATATGAAGGACATCTTATGCCCCGCAAATTGAGGATTGCCATCGTCGGAGGAGGCATCGGCGGTGCTGCGCTTGCAGCCAGCCTTCACCAGCGCGGATTTACGCCGCACATCTTTGAACGTGCGGCTGCTTTTGGCGAGAGCGGCGCGGGCGTGCAGATGACACCCAACGCCGTCAAAGTCCTGCGCGCGCTCGGCTTATACGATCGAATGATCAAATCGGCATTCCAGCCGGAAGCTGCGGTTGGCAGAAACTGGAAAACCGGGAAACAGACTTTCTATATGCCGTTCGATAAAAGGTTCATCGCGCTTTATGATGCACCATATTTGCAGATCCATAGAGCCGATCTACTCAATCTGTTCACGTCCCATCTGCCCGACAGCATGATGAGTTTCGGCCGTATTGTGACCGGATGCCGGAATGTCGATGACGGCGCGGTCCTTACATTTGACGACGGGACGACATACGAGGCGGATCTCGTGATCGGCGCCGACGGCGTTCGCTCTACCGTTCGCGAAAAACTGTTTGGTGATTCAAATCCTCGGTGGACGGGCCATGTTTGCTACCGTGCGCTGGTCCCCGTCGATGGTCTGGTCGACTATGTGGCGCCCTACAATTCTGTGTGGATGGGTCGCAACAGTCATGTGGTCACCTATTATGTCCGCAGCGGGCATGCCGTGAACATCGTGGCCGTCCTGGAGGCAGAGAATTGGGTTGAAGAGGGCTGGAGCGTTCCCGCCACGCGGGACGAGTTGCTGCACGCGTTTAAGGACTGGCATCCCGACATTCTGACTCTTTTCTCCAATGTAACGGAAACGTATCGCTGGGGGCTTTTCGACCGCGATCCGATGCAAAGCTGGAATTCCGGATGTGTCACCCTTCTTGGTGACGCAGCGCATCCGATGCTGCCGTTTCTGTCTCAGGGCGCAGCTATGGCGATCGAGGATGGTTTTGTTCTTGCCGGCGCCCTGGCCGCAACACCCGACAATGTGCCGGAAGCACTTGCCCGATATGAAGCAGAACGCCGCCCGCGAACCAGCAGAGTTCAACTTGAATCGCGCAGACGCGGCGAGACCTATCACCTCCCCTCGCCATTGGCTCAAATCAGGCGGGATATCGAATACCGCATTCGGTCGCTTGTCGCGCCGAAGACAGGCGGTATGCGGGCGGACTGGATCTATGAATATGACGGCGTCGCCGCTGTTCGTTCGTTTCGCTAAGGACCAATCAATGATCGCATCATATCGAATCGGCCAGATCGTTCCGTCATCGAATACGACGATGGAGACCGAGATACCGGCCATGTTACAGGCTCGTGCCGCGAGGACCGGAGAAAGATTCACATTCCATTCGGCGCGCATGCGCATGAAGCATGTGAGCAAGGAAGAGCTTCAGGCGATGGATGGCGACAGCGATCGTTGCGCCCTTGAACTGTCCGACGCGCGGGTCGATGTCCTGGGGTATGCCTGTCTTGTTGCGATTATGAGCATGGGTCATGGCTATCACCGTCTCTCGCAGGAGCGGCTTTCGAACGTCACCAGGGAGAATGGAGCGGCGGCGCCTGTCATCACCAGCGCTGGAGCGCTCGTGGATGCTCTTTCTGCTCTCGGCGCAAAGAATATTGCTCTTGTCGCTCCCTATACGCCCGCGCTCACCAAAATGGTCGTCGATTATATCGGGAGTGAAGGCGTCCGCGTCTCTGATTACCGCGCGCTTGATGTCGCTGATAATCTCGCCGTAGGCCGGCTCGATCCGGCAAAGCTGCCGGGTATCGTCGCGGGCATGAACTATGATGGCGTCGATGCGATCGTTCTTTCTGCCTGTGTGCAGATGCCGTCATTGCCGGCTGTCCCCGAGGTCGAGCGACTTACCGGGAAGCCGGTCCTGACCGCCGCGATCGCCACGACATACGCGATGCTCAAGGCATTGGGACTTTCGACTGAAGTGCCTGATGCCGGCACTCTGCTATCTGGTCAATATTGAGGATATCCCGATGAAGTCGACGTTTCTTTACAGCGGCCATGTTCGCGCGAACGAGATTCGCCAGCATTACCTGCGCTTCGGCGGCAAAGGAAAGCCGTTGCTGATCGTTCCCGGGATTACAAGCCCGG
>JAEXXW010000234.1 GCA_023405565.1 Pseudomonadota bacterium | reverse complement strand
GTGCGACCTTTGGCGGCGGTACAAGCTGCGTCCATTCATCGTCGATAGGGCCGGGGAAGACATTGACGACCCGAATGCCGGCATGCCGCATCTCCGCGCGCAACGTCTGCGAAAGTGCCAGAGCAGCCGCTTTGGACGCCGAGAACGTGCCCTGCGATGGGATCGACGACAGTGCGTAGATCGACAGAACATTGACCCAGGCCGTTGACGGCGCAGTGCCATCGGCTGCGCGGGCGCGCATCGCCGGGCCAAAGCTCTGCGCCAGTCGCATCAGACCAAGATAATTGATCTCCATCTCCGCGCGCGCGGTCTCGGTGCCGGGGCGATCGGCAATGCCTGTGCTGCGATGGAATTCGGCATTGTTGATGAGGATATCGACCTTGGCGCCGATCGACGCGGCGAGGTCCTGCACGGAGCGATTGTCGGTCAATTCCAGCGGCACGACCGTGACATTCGGCAGCTTCGTTATGGCTTCGAAGCCCGGCGCCTGTTTCCATGGTTCGCCGATGCCGGCCCAAATCATGTCGGCGCCAGCATCCGAAAGAGACTTGCAGAGCGCCTGACCGGTCGCGCTCTTGGCGTCGGTGACGAGGACTTTCCTGAATTTTGGATCGGAGGTCATCTCACGCAATATCCTGTCATCGGCCATGTTCGGTGTATCAGCAGCGGGCAGAGCAATCAGAACAGCCTGTCCGCTTTTGTCGAGATGAGCGCGCACGCGCACGGGGGCTGTCGCGTGCGGGCAATCGCCGTGCAGGTGCGCCAGAACAGTGATGTTCTCCTTGAGGCGCACAAGGCCAAGCCGCAGCGGTGTGCGTTGGCGGTAATAAAGTTCGTTGCTGTGATGGAGCAACGTATCGGAGATCAGTTCGCCGCGGCCATCGACTGGTGTCCATTCCAGCTTGATGGACAGACATGTTGTGCAGGCATCACGCGGCGGATACTGGATCTGCCCGCAGTCGTGACACTTCTGCAATTCGAAGCGGCCTTCGGCGACGGCAGCCGACATCTGGATGGCCGCTCTACTGCGGGCGGCGGGCGGCAAAGTCGGCAGCCGTAACGGCAGGACGGGATTGCGTTTCTGTGGGCGTTTGAGAGCGTCGGTCATGATGTCAGGCCCGCCCCAGAATGGCTGCGCCGGTGCACAGGCCGCGATCGTAATTGATCATCCCGAAGCCGCTCACAAGTCCATGTTTCGCATGAGGAATTTGCGTTTTTCCGGCTTGGTCGGTGACCTGACGCAGTGCTTGAACCAGACCGAGAAAGCCGCCCGCCGCGCCGGCCTGTCCGACCGACAATTGGCCGCCCGATGTGTTGAACGGCAACGTGCCGCCGATCGAAAACGTGTTGTCGCGGATGAATTTGGGCGCCTCGCCATAGCCGCACAGATCAAGGCCCTCCATCTGCAGGGCGTTGATCACCGGGTAATCGTCGTAAGCCTCGAAGAAGTCCATATCCTTCGGCCCGAGCGCCGCCTGAGCATAGAGATCATCGCGATCCAGCATCCATCCTCCGCGATCCTGGATCGGATCGTTTGGAAATGCATTGTGCCGCTCGATGGTGCCGAGGATGCGGGCATAGGGCAGGCCGAGTTGCCGCGCATGCCCCTCGCGCAGGACAAGAAAGCCATCCGCACCTGCACACGGCATCACGCAATCGAACAGCTTCAGCGGATCGGAAATCTCCCGCGCGTTGAGATATTCGTCCAGCGTCAACGGCTTCTTGAACAGTGCCAGCGGATTGCGCAGCGCGTTGTCGCGCTGGGCGACGCACAGCTTGCCGAAATCTTCCGGCTTCGCGCCGAAGCGTTGCATGTAATGCGCGGTCAAAAGCGCAAAGCTCGCATTCGGGCCGCCCGATCCCAGCGGGTAAACGGCATCGCGCGCGAAGCGCGAAAAGTTCGCGAGGTTCTGCCGGAAGGAATCGACGTGATTGGTGTCGCCGGCAACGCAGGCGATGACATCGGCATCGCCGTTCTGCACGGCGCGGGCCGCGCGCCGCAGCGCGATCACGCCGCTGGCGCCGCCGAAGGGCAGGTGATCGAGCCAGCGCGGGCTGAAGCCAAGATGCTGCGTCAGTCCGACGGCTGTATCCGGAAATAATGTGAAGCTGGAAACGCCGAGGCCGTCGATCTGATCCTTCTTCAAACCGGATGTTTTCAGCAGCGCGCCCAGTGCGCGCGCCAGGAACCAGTGTGCATCCTTCTCCGAATAGCGGACATAAGGGACCGTCACCGGCGCTGCGATGACTACGCCATCATATCGCGTGCGCGATCGGCTCATGCGACAGGCGTTCCATCGTCATTGCGGACCAGCATGACGACCTTGCCGCGCACATGCCCGGTCTCCGACATTTCATGCGCTTGCCGGAAGTCGGTGATCGGCAGGGTCTTCTCGACCACGGACCGCACTTGCCCCGCGGCCATCATCCGCAGGAGCGATTCAAGGATCTCCCGCTTGGGCAGGATCGGCGCCGTCTTGACAGTCACACCGTATTCGGCACTTCGGTCAACGAAGGGCTCGGCATTGAGGCACACCATCTGGCCGCCACGCTTGAGCACTTTATAGC
>JAEXXW010000002.1 GCA_023405565.1 Pseudomonadota bacterium | reverse complement strand
CGGGGCCGGGAAGAACGTCACAATTCGTTAGAAATGCGGCGGGGCTTGAGGACGACGTAATGTCTTTTGTGTTGATGCTGGTCGGAATTCTAGCGACCGCACTGGGCGCGATCCTGATCGGATTCGGCATACCGATCAATGAGTTCAGCTTGGGTAATACCCTCATTCTGGCTGGCACTGTCACCGCCACTGGCGGTGTTATTGTTTTTGCGCTGAGCCGGGTTGTTGGGCAGTTGAGCCGGCTTGCCGACCAGATCGCCAATGCTCCGGTTGCCGCCGCCATGGCTCCAGCCGCCGATCCATTCGCGCAGCCAGTGGCTGCTTCTCCACGTCCGCGACCCGAGGCGCCGCCGCGTCCACCCGAGCCGCGTTTGCAAGGGGCCGAATTCGATCTGCCTCCGGCCCGTGCTTCCGCCGCGGGTCAGGAGCACGAAGAGGTTGCCCTGTCGCCGCGTGCGCCGGCCCGTATCGCCGCGCCTGCCGCCGAACCTGCAGCGCCGGCCGGCTGGCGTCCTCCTCGTCCATCGGGCGAACCGGCAAAGCCTGAGCTTCGCCGCCCGGTTGCTCCGCCGGCCGGTTCTGAACCTTCATTTGGCGGAGGATGGCCCGGCGGCCGCAAACCGGCCGCGCCTGTCCGCCGTGAGCCCGCCGTCGAAGCGGCACCAGAGGCCCCGGTCGATCAGCCCAAGCCGGAGTCCGTGAGCATTCTTAAATCCGGCGTTGTTGATGGTATGGCCTATACCCTTTACACGGACGGCTCGATCGAGGCGGAACTGGCCCAAGGCGTGGTGCGGTTCGGCTCCATCGAAGAGCTGCGCAATCATCTCGAAAAGAGCTCCTGAGCGTCCCGGACTGCATCTGGAAGCACGGGACCCTGCGAGCAGGTGTCGATCGAGGGCCCGCGAGACATTCCGTCACGTGGGCCCTGTCATTTTGTCGGGCCCGGCTCCCATCCAATAATGCCGGGAGATTCTGAAATATTGGAATCCGCGAATACTGGACTATTCTGCAGTCCTCGATTCCAAGACTGCGGATGGCTGTTTTCAGATGACCGGCGACAATAAATTTATCGATCAGACGACCAGCATTGTTGCCGCTTACGTCAGTCACAATACGATCGCGGCCGACCAGATCCCGGCGCTTATCGCCAGGGTTCATGCAGCTCTGTCGCAAGTCTCCGGCGGGCCGGTGGCCGCGGGTGGGGAAGCGCTGACCCCGGCGGTGCCGGTCAAACGCTCGGTCTTTCCCGATTATCTCATCTGTCTGGAAGACGGGAAGAAGTTCAAATCCCTGAAGCGGCACCTTCGCACGCAATACAAGATGTCGCCGGAGCAATATCGCGAGCGCTGGAATCTGCCGGTGGACTATCCGATGGTGGCGCCGAACTATGCCAAGACGCGCTCGCAACTGGCGAAAAAGATGGGGCTCGGCCAGCAGCGCAAGCGCTGACATTCAATCGGCCATCCCCTTTATTTTCGGGCCTAAAATAGCCGGCGACGAAAAGTTATCCCCGTCCGGGCCGGCCTGTTGCATTCTGTAGGTATTAAGTCCTATAGAGGTGCAAATGGTCCATTCCGTCATTTCGGCCGATGCCGATCGAGGCCCGGCCCGTCGCCTTCAGCCATCGGCCAGCCGCCGCAGGGCGGTCCTGTCCAGTATCGTTTCCGCCGCTTTCGATGTTCCGGCCAAGGATTTGCGTCTGCCACGGCGCGGCCGCGCCAAGGTGGCGCTGGCACGGCAGGTGGCGATGTATTTCGCCCATGTCGTTCTGCGCATGACATTGTCGGACGCCGGCGATCTCTACGGCCGCGATCGCACGACAGCGGCCCATGCCTGCGGGCTGGTCGAGGATCTTCGCGATCAACATCACTTCGATACGCTGTTGTCGCTGCTGGAAAATATGGTGCGGACCGAGATGGCGCAGCGGGCGGCCAGGGACGGCGTGCGATGACGCCATCACAAGCAACGTCATTGAGCCGTTCGGCCATGCGTCTTCTGGAATCGCTCATGGCTGGCCAGCGCCGTCTCACGCCGGAATTGTGCGCCGATGCCGAGCGTCTGGCGAAGAGCGATCTTGCGACGATGCCATCGCCAGGCCACGTCGTCCTGACGGAGGCGGGCAGGGCGTTTCTCGCGCGTCGCTCCTATGCGCGGCAGGACGGGGGAGTATCTCACATCGATGCATTCCGGGCGCAGCACCTGTCGATCGTCAACGCCGATGCATCGGCCAGGAACGGCCTTGGGCCAAAATTCGATGAAGCGGAAAGTCCGCTTGTGTGGTTGTCCCGGCGCAAGGGAACGGACGGGCGCCCACTGATCGAGCCGCACCAGTTGCAGGCGGGAGAGCGGCTGCGCGCCGAGTTCACTGTCGCGCAAATGATGCCGCGTACAACATCGAACTGGCATTCGCCGATCGCGGGCCGCAGGCGTGATGGAAATACCGGCGGGCACATGACCGATCACATGGTCGCGGCGCGTCAGCGCATGCAGCATGCACTCGATGCGGCCGGCCCCGAATTCGCGGGCCTTTTGCTCGACGTCTGCTGCTTTCTCAAGAAACTGGACGACGTCGAGCGCGAGCGGCGCTGGCCCGCGCGATCCGCCAAGGTCGTGCTGCAGCTCGCGCTGGAGCGATTGGCGCGGCACTTTGGCTATCAGCGCGATGCCACCGGCAAGGCCACGACAGCGGTTCGCGTCTGGGCGGCAGAGGATGTGGTGCCCGGACCTTAAGCTTCAGCCATGGCCGCGCGGGCGTCCGACTGGATGCGATCGACCATGGCGCGGAAGCCGTTCGATCGCTGTGGCGTCAGATGCTCGCGCAGGCCCAGTTTCTCGAACACGGACTGCGCGTCGGTGGAGAGGATCTGCTCTGCGGGCTTGTCGGAATAGAGCGCGAACAGGATCGCGATCAGCCCGCGCACGATATGCGCATCGCTGTCGCCCTGGAATTTCAGCACCGGCCCGGCGGCGCCATTCGGCTGCACATCGGTTTTCATCCAGACCTGGCTGGCACAGCCGCGCACCTTGTTGGCTTCGGTACGGGCTTCGTCCGGCAATTCGGGCAGCATGCGGCCCAGCTCGATGATGTAACGATAGCGGTCGTCCCACTCATCCAGCAGTTCGAAATTGTCGGTGATCTCGTCGATCGTCATCAGGCCGTCCAGTATAGGGATTTCCAGTAGATATAAGCAGCCGGACGGGCCAACGAAAGCACGGATATGGCAGTGTAAGTCAGGCGGGGCGCCGGGGATCCCGCGGCGGCAGCGGTGCACGCCAGTCCGGAGCGATATCGGCCGGGGTCAGCGTGTGCTGCGATTGCGGCAGCTTGCCCGCGCGCGGGATCGAACCGGTCTGCGCCGGCCCGAGGCTGTCATGCAGGAGGTCGAACAGATAGCGCGCACCGGCCTGCGCCCGCTGGCCGAAGGCGACGGCGGCCTGACCGCCAACCTGGCAGGCTTCCGGCTGGCGGTCGCAGAAGCCGCTCATGTCCGACACGGCCGCTGTCGCGGCGCTGACCGCATCGGCGGCGCCGATGCTCGGCGCCTTGCTTTCAGCGAGATATTTTCCGCTCGGCAAAAGGACGAGCACGATGCTCAGCCAGAACGCCACCCGCAGCAGAAAGAACATGACGCAAACCCCGATACTCCCCGGCGGCTCGTTCGGCCGCTTGCTTCATCCGTATCAGAGGCGGCTGAAAAGCCGGTTTGGGTTTTTGGGCTTATTCGATGAGAATAAGCGGCGATTTTGATTACAATTTGAATCGTTTCGCGCGCCGATAACCCCCGATATGGCGGCCGCAGCCGGACGACAGCAAGAATCCACTACCGTCGCGACCGGCTCGAATTTCACCATTCGTTCACGATGAGCGTAGCCACCATCATTTTTCGCGCCGCTGTTGCGCGACGGCTCGGCCAAAGTCCGTTCCCTTAGCGTTCGCTTAAGCGGGGTCTGACACGATCCCGCACCTAAATGGGGAATGTGTCAGCCTCGATTGCTGGCGCAGTGGGTTTTGCTTTGAGTCTGGTTCAACCGTTCCGCGACTATATCGACGGCCTTGTTCATCCGTCCGTTCAGCAGGATCTGCTGGCGGCGCGGCGGCATCGCGCATTCATCGCATCGCGGCTGTTGGGATCGCTCATCGCGATTGCGGCTTTTCCGGTTTATCTCGCCATCCGCGGCGCGCCGACCACACTTGAGGTCGCGGTTTTTGCCTGGTTCGTGACGCCGATCCTCGTCGCGTATTTCCTGTCGCGGACGGGCAATTACGAAGGTGCTCACATTTTCTCCTCGCTGTCCCTGACAGGCCTCGTTTTTGCGGTGGCCTGCGCGACCGGGGGGATCGCATCCTTCGCCGCGATCTGGCTGGTGGTGGTGCCGCTGGAGGCGGCCCTGTCGGTGTCGCGCCGGGCGGTGATTGTGGCCTCTGTTTTCGCGCTACTGGCGGCGGGGCTCTTGTTGGCGTTGGGCGATTTCGGTGTGTTGCCATCCTTCGATGTCCCGAATGGCGCATCGCTGACGGCGCTTGGCATCATGTCCGCCTCGCTTTATGCGACCGGCCTTGCCCTCGGAGCCCAGTCTCTGGCCCGCACCAGTTCATCGCTGCTCAACGCCGAGGAAGAGCGCTATCGTCTCCTTGCGCGCAACATGACCGACGTGATCACGCGGCACGGCCGCAACGGTGCGGTGCTGTTCGTCTCGCCGGCCGCCGAAGCGTTATTCGGCGCACGCGTCGACGATCTGATGGGGCACGGCCTGTTCGAGCGCGTTCATGTCGCCGACCGGCCCGCCTATCTCACGGCGTTATCCGATGCGGCGATGCTCGGCAAGCCGCAATCGGTGGAGTTTCGCGTCAAGCGTCCGCAGGATGATGCGAAGCATGCCGTGGCCTTCGTGTGGCTGGAAATGCGCTGCCGGCCTCTTGATCGGGACGCGAGCGCTGCCGGCGCGATCCAGGAGGTCGTTGCCGTGATGCGCGACGTTTCCGACCGCAAAATGCAGGAGCATGCGCTTCATCTTGCACAGGCCGAATCCGACCGGGCCAATGCGGCAAAGACGCGTTTCCTTGCGACCATGAGTCATGAATTGCGGACGCCGCTGAATGCCATTATCGGCTTCTCCGACATGCTGATGAATGAAGAGCAGATGCGGCTCGATGCGGCCCGCCGCCGCGAATATGCGCAACTGATCAACGATTCCGGCAGTCACCTGTTATCGGTGGTCAACGGCATTCTCGATATGTCGAAGATGGAAGCCGGCGATTTCAAAATTGCGCCGGAGTCATTCTCTCCGGCTGCCGTGATCACCAATTGCTGCGATATCCTCGCGCTGAAGGCGCGTCATGCCGATATCGATCTGATCGTTCGCAATGCGGCCGGGCTGCCAGATGTCGTGGCCGACAAGCGCGCCTTCAAGCAAATCATGCTCAACCTCCTGTCCAACGCGGTCAAGTTCACCAATCGCGGCGGCCAGATCACGGTCGTGTCCCGGGTCGAGGGCGCACGGCTCGTGGTTTCGGTCGAGGACAACGGCATTGGCATTGCGTCGACTGATCTTCCGCGGATCGGTCATCCGTTCTTTCAGGCGGGGTCCGCCTATGATCGCCGGCATGACGGTACCGGCCTTGGTTTGTCGATTGTCAAAGGGCTGGTCGATCTGCATGGTGGCGAGTTGAAGGTGTCGAGCGAACTCGGGAAGGGGACGTCCATTTCGATTCATCTGCCGCTCGACTGCGAGACGGTCACGGTTCTGCGGCAGCCGGAGTCTCATTCCCGCGATATGGTGGTTGCGATCGAAGACATGACGGTTCGGAAAAGTGCGTAAGTCTACAAATCGAGGACAGGCGACGAAGGCGCGGGCGGTGCAGGTCGCGCCTGCGGGCAATTTTTTTCAGCGAAAGGACATTGTCGCTGGCGCGCTTGCCTTTGCAGCCGCTACTGCGATTGTCGCCAATGCGGCTTTCCTGCAGGCCGGGCCTCATCCCGCGCCGATGTTTGCCGGCACGTCGTCCGTGTCTGTGTCTGCATCCCCGGCACCGAAATCAATCCGCGTCGTTGGCGAGGAGATCACCGGTCCGGCGCCGTTGCCGGTTGCAGCGCCCAAGGTGCGCACGCCCGAGCCAGAATTGCCGAAGGTCGAGCTGGCCGCTCCGGCGTCCGCGCGGTCGCGTAA
>JAEXXW010000701.1 GCA_023405565.1 Pseudomonadota bacterium | reverse complement strand
GTCCAGCACCATCAGGAAATCGACTTCATCGAATTTGTTGGCGAGCGGGTAATCGGCTGCGCTGGCGCGGCCGGCAAAACCGGACCGTGCGATATGCTTCACGCCGGGCGCGCCCATCTTGACGATGCCGCCGACAGCGTAGTCCGACAATTTCTCGTTGGTCCATGCGCCGACGGTCGGCTTCAGAAAGGCCTGATCGGCATAGGCCGACGCGGTTTCATATTTCGCGCCGCGAACGATGATGCCGGCATCGGTCTCCTTGACCACATGCACCATCATGTCCGGATCCTGATCCTGCGGCGCTTTCGAGCGGTCGCCCTTGGGATCGGTATTGGCCGAGACATGGAAGACGTCAGTCTCGATTACCGCCTGGATATGATTGGCGATGTTCTCACCGAAGCGCGGATCGATCTCATTCAGAACGTCGCTGCCGTCGTAAAGCGACCACATCTCGCCGACGGTTTCATCGCCGACGCGGGTGACGACACCGCCAATATCGTTCATCACCGCGTCGCAGGCGGCCCATTTGTCGTGCCAATCCTTCTGCTCGCGCGGAAGGCGATTGAAAATCGAATGCTGGTTGTTGTCCTCGACATAGGTCAGCGTCGAGGCATGGGCGTCCTCGTGCTGCATGTCATACATGCGGGCGCGGATATCGACGATCGGCTTGAGCGCCGTGTGTCGTGTCGGATCATTGACCTTCTCGCCGTCGATCCAGATTTCGCGTCCGTCCCGAAGGCCGTCACGGTATTGCTCACCCGTCCGGATCATCGTCCCTGTGCTCCGCACCTTGATCTGGGTCAAAGTTTGCGCAGAGCAGCTAAATCGGTAAAATAGTTTATTCTGTCGATCTTCATCGGATTTTCTGATGAAGGGAAGGGACCATGAACCTCTCATTGCGCCAGCTCCGGTATGTGGTCGCCGCTGCTGACAGCGGCCATGTCACCGATGCCGCCAAGCGGCTCAATGTGTCGCAGCCCTCGATCTCCAGCGCCATTGCCGAACTGGAGGCCGAAATCGGGGTGCCGATCTTCATTCGCCATCATGCCCGCGGCGTCACCCTGACACCGGTCGGCGAGCGTGTGGTGAATGAGGCGCGCCTGTTGCTCAAGCATGCGCAGGATTTCACCCAGAATGCGATCGAGCATGGCGACGCCCTGAAAGGCGAGATCGCGGTCGGCTGCTTTCTGACGCTGGCGATCCGCTTCATGCCCGGACTTCTGGCCGGTTTTGCGCAGAAATATCCCGGCATCACGGTGCGGCTGCAGGAAGGCGATCAGGAGGAGATGATCTCCACCATGCTGGCCGGGCGGATCGAACTGGCTTTGGCCTATAGCCTTGCCGTGCCGGACGAGATCGATGCCGAGCCGCTGATCGACTTGCCGCCTTATGCGATCGTCGCCGCCAACCATCCGCTGGCAAAACGGAAATCCGTAAGCCTCAAAGAACTGGGCGATGAACCGTTTATTCTGCTCGATCTGCCCTATTCTCGGGACTATTTCTTCGGATTGTTTCGCGCCGTTGGCCTTGAACCGCGCATCGTGTTTCGCTCACGTTCGCAGGAACTGATCCGCGGCCTTGTTGCGCATGGGCATGGCTTTGCGATCCAGAATGCCATTCCCGCAACCACGATCGCCTATGACGGCAATAGCATCGCGGTGCTGGCGCTGGAAGAAGCACTTCAGCCCACCCGCATCATGACGCTGCGGCTCAAGCAATATGCTGTGCGGCCGGCGGTAAAGGCGTTTCAGGACTATGTCCACGATGCCTTTTCCACCGGTGGCATTTTTGCGCCGGGATCAATAACCCCGCCGCGGATCAATCTGGTGAAGCGGCGGTAGCCCTGCACGGACACGCCGGATGCTTTCGGCGACCTCGCGCGCGGCGGCCTCTGGCACCGTGATGCTGGCAAGATGCGGCGTGATCAGCACATTCTCCATGCGCCAGAACACATGATCCTTCGGCAAGGGTTCGACCGTGAAGACATCGAGTGTCGCTTCCGCGATCTGGCCGGATTGGAGGGCCGAGATCAGTGCGGGTTCGTCAATGACAGCACCGCGCGACGCATTGATGAGCTTGGCCCCCCTGGGCAGCAGCGAAAGCCGCCGTGCATCAAGCAACCCGCGTGTATCCGGTGTCAGCGGCAGCATGATCACCAGGATTTCCGTGTTGGCGAGGAAGTCGTCGAGCGTCTCGAGGCCGGCGTTGCATGTGACGCCGGGAATTTGTTTGGGACTTCGGCTCCAGCCACGCACGTTGAAGCCGAGGCCGGCGAGGGCCTGCGCCGCCGGCGCGCCCAATTCGCCAAGTCCGAGAACGCCGACGCGAATATCAGCCAGCGCGCGCGGATGGACGTATTGCCATTCGCTGCGGCGCTGTGCGCGCTCGAAGATATGGATATCGCGCGCATACCGGATCACCGAGAACATCACATAGGATGTCATCAGCGACACCATGCCGGTATCGGACAGGCGCGAGATCGGGACATCGGGAAGGTCGGTGCGGCCGACGAGAGAATCGACACCGGCGCCGAGATTGGTGACGAGCTTCAGGTTCGGAAATCGCGCGAAGAAACCAGCCGGCGGCTTCCAGGCCAGCGCATAATGGACCTTGTCCGGCGCCACAATTTCCGGATCGGTGTGGAAATCGAGGTCCGGCAATTCGCTGGTGAGGGTTTTCTTCCAGGCCTGCGGATCATCGAACTCGCTGTAGAAGATCAGCGCGTCGCGGCTCATGCCTTGTCCGCCTGTGCCAGCAATTGTGCCATCGCGGTGATGGCAAGCTCATAGCCGAGCGGTCCGAGACCGGCGATGATGCCGGTCGCGGCTTTCGAAATGAACGAGTGATGCCGGAACGGCTCGCGCTTGTAGATATTGCTCATATGCACTTCGATGATCGGCTTTTCGAAGGAGAGCAAAGCGTCGAGGATCGCGATCGATGTATAGGTGAGACCGGCGCCATTGATAAGCAGCCCGTCAGCATCCTGCCGCGCTGCCTGAATCCAGTCGACCAACTGGCCTTCGTAATTCGACTGCTTGAAGTCCAACGCCACGCCGAGGCTTTCGGCATGCTTGCCGCACCGCGCTTCGATCTGCGGAAAGCTTTCGGCTCCATAAGTGCCTTTCGCGTCGAGGCCGTAGAG
>JAEXXW010000690.1 GCA_023405565.1 Pseudomonadota bacterium | reverse complement strand
GGGTTTCGCGGCGACCCTGCGATTCCCGGATCTCATTGTGGGTGAGCTTGCCCCAGCGCTGCTTGACCGCGCCGGCCATGCGTTTCCAGTTGCCGGACACCTTGTTCCAGCTCCAGGTGCGGAAGCTTTCCTTAGCCGGAGCCGGCTTCGCCGGGGCCTCCTTGGCCGGTGCGGCCGGGGTCTGGGCGCACGAAATGCCGGGCACGGCAGCCGCCGCCATGGTCCCGGCAAAAATCGCCGCCAGAATTCTTGAATTCGTCATTCCTGCCTCCCACGCTATGGGCACGGCTTATCATAGACGGAGCCGACTCCGGCAGTGTGAAGGGCCCGCTTGACCGATCTGGTATAAAACCCTATAGAACCGCGCAACGTTCGTACTGGACTTGGCTATGTCGCGCAATTTTATTTCGTGGACGCTCGTAATCGTAGGAAGACGCATCGCTGGGGGTGATTGAAACCACCCATGCCGGGCGATGCGCTGTTTCGGGGGCCTTACGGGCCCTTTTTTCGTTCCGGAACGGCACGAGACCACAAGACGCGACAGCAGAGCATGATGCCGAAAGCGCAAATCGGTTTTCGGACGACATCATGCTCTGATGAATGAGGGAACGATCACGTTTACGACTTTGGATCGCGTCGATCCAAAGTCGTCGTGATCTATGTGGAGTTAGGACATGAGCAAGGAAATGACCGGCGCCGAAATGGTGATCGAGGCGCTCGCGGATCAGGGCGTCACCCACATTTTCGGGTATCCGGGCGGGGCGGTGCTGCCGATCTATGACGCGATCTTCCAGCAGGAGCGGGTCAGGCACGTGCTCGTGCGCCATGAACAGGGCGCGGTCCATATGGCGGAGGGCTATGCCCGCTCGACCGGCAAGGTCGGTTGCGTGCTGGTGACGTCCGGCCCCGGTGCGACCAATGCGGTGACCGGTCTGGCCGATGCGCTGATGGATTCGATCCCGATCGTCTGCATCACCGGCCAGGTGCCGACGCATCTGATCGGCAACGACGCGTTCCAGGAATGCGACACGGTCGGCATCACGCGGCCCTGCACCAAGCACAATTATCTCGTGAAGCGGATCGAGGATCTGCCGCGCGTGCTGCATGAGGCGTTCTATGTCGCCGCCAGCGGCCGGCCGGGACCTGTCGTGATCGACATTCCGAAAGACATTCAGTTCGCCAAGGGCACCTATTCGGGCCCGCAGAATATCAAGCACAAGACATATACGCCGAAGGTCAAGGGCGACCTCGACAAGATCAAGGCGGCGGTCGAGCTGATGGCGAGCGCGAAGAAGCCGCTGTTCTATACCGGCGGCGGCGTCATCAATTCCGGCAAGGAAGCAAGCCATCTGCTGCGCGAACTCGTGAAGCTGACCGGCTTCCCGATCACCTCGACGCTGATGGGGCTGGGCGCTTTTCCGGCGGCCGATCCGCAATGGCTTGGCATGCTCGGCATGCACGGCACCTACGAAGCCAACTGGGCGATGCATGATTGCGACGTGATGATCGCGATCGGCGCGCGCTTCGATGACCGTATCACCGGCCGGCTCGATGCATTCGCGCCGAACTCGCGCAAGATCCACATCGATATCGATCCATCATCGATCAACAAGACGGTGAAGGTGGATCTTCCGATCATCGGCGATTGCGCGCATGTGCTGGAAGACATGATCCGGCTGTGGCGCTCCTCCTCGCTGCAGGCGGACAAGAAGGCGATGGCCGAGTGGTGGAAGCAGATCGACAAGTGGCGTGCCCGCAAGTCGCTCAGCTATCGGCCGTCGAAGGACATCATCAAGCCGCAATATGCGATCGAACGCCTGTTCGAACTGACCAAGGACAGGGACACCTACATCACGACCGAAGTCGGTCAGCATCAGATGTGGGCGGCGCAGTTCTATCACTTCCAGGAGCCGAACCGCTGGATGACATCGGGCGGCCTCGGCACGATGGGTTACGGTCTTCCCGCCGCCGTCGGCGTGCAGATGGCGCATCCGAAGTCGCTGGTCATCGACATTGCCGGCGAGGCCTCGGTGCAGATGACGATGCAGGAAATCTCGACCGCGGTTCAGTACCGGCTGCCGATCAAGGTGTTCGTGCTGAACAACCAGTATATGGGCATGGTGCGCCAGTGGCAGGAATTGCTGCACGGCAACCGCTATTCGGAAAGCTATTCGGAGGCGCTGCCCGACTTCGTGAAGCTGGCAGAGGCGATGCATGCGCATGGCATCCGCTGCAAGAATCCGGCCGATCTCGATGACGCGATCAAGGAAATGATCGCCATCGACAAGCCGGTGATCTTCGACTGCATCGTCGATCAGAAGGAAAACTGCTTCCCGATGATCCCGTCCGGCCGCGCTCACAACGAGATGATCCTCGGCGATGCCGCGGAAAGCCTCGAGGACGCGATCACCGAAGAAGGCAAGATGCTGGTTTAACTGGTGTCATTGCCGGGCTTGACCCGGCAATCCATCATTTTCGTAAGAAGATGGATGCGCGGGTCATAAGGCGTCAAGACGCCGTCTTTGACGGCTAAGCCCGCGCATGATGGAACAGAGCAAGGATTGACAATCGTGAACGCCACCATTCCCACCACGTCCCATTATCCTGCAGCGCCCGTCGAGCAGCGCATCGAGCGCCACACTTTGTCCGTGCTCGTCGACAACGAACCAGGCGTTCTTGCCCGCGTGATCGGGCTGTTCTCCGGCCGCGGCTACAATATCGATTCGCTGACGGTGTCGGAGACCGAACATCAGAAGCACATCTCGCGCATCACCATCGTTACCAGCGGCACGCCGATGGTGATCGAGCAGATCAAGAATCAGCTCGAGCGTCTCGTGCCGATCCATCGCGTCATCGATCTCACCGTGGCCGGTCCGTCGCTCGAACGCGAACTCGCGATGGTGAAGGTGCGCGGCAAGGGTGAGCATCGCGTCGAGGCTTTGCGTCTTGCCGATGCTTTCCGGGCGCGCGTGATCGATGCGACGACCGAAAGCTTCGTGTTCGAGATCACCGGCAAGAGCGACAAGATCGACCAGTTCGTCGAATTGATGCTGCCGCTCGGCCTTGTCGAAGTGTCGCGCACCGGCGTGGTCGCCATCAGTCGCGGTCCAGAGGCGATGTAGGAGGCGACGGCGCCGGAAGCGCGGTCGGCAAGGCGATGGGCCGGTCCCTTAAGACAACGTCGCCGACCAAAGCAGCGTCACCGGCTTTTCCGGGGCTCGTGCTCGTTCCATTGAGTGGCCTTGCCGCAGGACTCGTTGCCAGGCTCGGCGGATACGACGCATGGTCCGGTCCGATCTGGGCCGTATCGGTCGTTCCGGTTCTTGCCGCGCTGATCCTCGATATCTGGCGCAGTCTGCGCGCCGGCAAGGTTGGTCTCGATATCGTCGCCGTGCTGTCGATGAGTGCCGCGCTGGCCGTTGGGGAATATCTCGCTGCTGCGATCGTCGCGCTGATGTATTCGGGCGGCCAATATCTCGAGCGCTTCGCCGAGCAACGGGCGCGTCGCGACATGTCGATGTTGCTGGCCCGCGTGCCACGTTTCGCCATGCGCCATCGCAACGGCGAGCTGGAAGAGGTTTCGATCGACACGATCGAACCAGGAGACCGGTTGCTGATCCGCCGCGGCGACATCGTGCCTGTGGATGGCACAGTCGCGGCAGGCACAGCGATCCTCGATCAGGCGGCATTGACCGGAGAAGCCGTTCCGGTGCGCCTGCGCACCAGCGAAGAGGTCATGAGTGGTTCGACCAACGCCGGCGAATCCTTCGATCTCATCGCGTCGCGTCATGCGCTGGAGAGCACTTATGCGGCGATCGTGCGCCTCGTGGAACAGGCGCAGCAGTCGCGCGCGCCAATGACGCGGCTGACGGACCGGTTTGCTCTCGTTTTCCTGGCTGTCACAGTCGTATTTGCCGCCGGCGCCTGCTTCCTCAGCAACGATCCGATCCGTGCCGTTGCGGTGCTGGTCGTGGCGACGCCGTGCCCGCTTATTCTCGCCGTGCCGATCGCATGGGTCTCGGGAATGTCGCGCGCGGCCAGAAACGGTATCCTGATCAAGAGCGGTGCGGCGCTCGAAACCATGGGGCGTATTCGGGCTCTCGTGATCGACAAGACCGGCACGCTGACGGTTGGCAAGCCCGAAGTGAGGACGATCCTGACGGTGGACGGTACATCCGCAGACGAGCTGTTTCGCCTTGCCGCGTCGCTCGACCAGGCTTCGAAACATGTCGTGGCGGAATCCATCGTGGCAGATGCGCGCAAGCGGGGCCTCGTATTGAGCATCCCGTCGGATGTTGCCGAGACGCCGGGTGAGGGCGTCACGGGCATCGTCGATGGGCGCAATATTGCCGTGGGCGGTCGGCAATATGTCGCTTCCAGAATTGGACGTGCGATTGCGCGTCGTCCGGAGGTCGCGCCTGGCACGATTACGGTCTCTGTCGGGATCAACGGCGTGCATGCCGGGGAGATTGTGCTGGCAGACCGGCTGCGGGATGGGACGAGCCGTCTCCTGAAGACGCTGCGCGATATCGGCGTGACGCGCATCGTGCTTGCGACGGGCGACCGTGTCGACGTGGCGAAAGCGGTGACGGCCGGTCTGGATATCGATTCCGTTCGGGCCGAATTGTCTGCGGATCAGAAGGTTCTGGTCGTTCTGTCGGAGCGCAAGAATGGTCCGGTCATGATGGCCGGGGATGGCGTGAACGATGCCCCCGCGCTTGCCGCCGCCGATGTCGGCGTTGCGATGGGCGCGCGCGGGGCGGCCGCCTCGGCTCAGGCAGCCGATGTCGTTCTGCTTGTTGACGAACTGGGCCGGATCGGTCCGGCCATGCAGATTGCGCGACGCTCACGCCGTATCGCGTTGCAGAGCGTGGTTGCCGGGCTTGCACTTTCGGGCCTGGCCATGATTGCCGCTGCATTCGGTCACTTGCCACCGGTGCAGGGCGCAGTCTTGCAGGAGGCCATCGACATTGCCGTTATTATGAACGCGCTGCGTGCGCTTGGAGGAGAACCGGCAACCGCGAAGCCTTGACGATCTTGCGCGGTACCGGCATTCGGGCGGATAAGTGCGACATCATGGCCTGCAATCCCGCGCGCTGAAGCTGCGGTTACACCGCCTGACGGACCTGAAAACCGATGCTCTCACGCCGCGCCAAATACGCTCTCCGGGCCATGATCTATCTTGCCGGCCATCGCGGTGCGGCCCCTGTCTCGGTTCGCGATATTGCGCAGGACCTGAAAATACCGCGCCCGTTTCTCGAGCAGATTTTCTCCGAGCTGAAGCGATCGAATCTTTTGGTGTCCACACGCGGAAATCAGGGCGGTTTCCTGTTGAGCCGCACGCCCAAGGACATCAATTTGGCCGAAATCATCCGCCACATTGACGGTCCGCTGGCCCTTGCCCCGTGCGCGAGCCAGACGGCGTTTCGGCAATGCCCGGACTGCGTCGATTTGAACATCTGCACCCTGCGGCCCGCGCTCATTGCCGCCCGTGATGCGACGGCAAAAGTTCTAGAAAAAACAACGCTCGCGCAGGCAGCCGCAGAAAATCCGTCTCGAAAAGGCTCTGGATAAATAAAACTATTCTGATTGATTTGGTCAGAATTGTGTGGCCTGATCCGGGCGGGTTCGGGGGAAGCCAACGATCCCTGCGTCTTGCCGTCGCGGGCCGGGCTCGCTGTCACCGGTCTGGCCGCCGCGTTGCCAAGGCGTATCGCTGATACCGACTGGGAGGTCGAAGAACGGCGGGCTGGAAGGTCTGTCGAAACCCGCGACTTGAGCCGGACGTTATTCCGGCCAATGGAGGATCATGATGCGACTTCTCGTTTCCGTTCTTGCCATCGCAGGCTGGATCACATCCGCCGCCGCGCAGGACATCTCGCTGCTCAATGTGTCCTATGATCCGACACGCGAGTTGTATGCCGATTTCAACAAGGCCTTCGCCGCAAAATACAAGGCCGATACCGGCAAGTCAGTGGCCGTCAAGGCCTCGCATGGCGGCTCGGGGCGGCAGGCGCGATCTGTGATCGATGGCCTCAGCGCCGATGTGGTGACGCTGGCGCTCGCCTACGACATCGATGCCATCGCCGACAAGGGCTTCCTCGCCCTCGACTGGCAGAAGAAGCTGCCACAGAATTCATCGCCTTATACGTCCACCATCGTGCTCCTTGTGCGCGCGGGTAATCCCAAAAAGATCAAGGATTGGGACGATCTGGTCCGTTCCGATGTCAAGGTGGTCACACCAAATCCGAAGACGTCGGGTGGTGCACGCTGGAATTATCTCGCCGCCTGGGGCTATGCGCAGAAAAAATACGGCTCCGAGGAGAAGGCCAAGGAGTTCGTGAAAAACATCTTCAAGAATGTGCCGGTGCTCGACACGGGCGCGCGCGGTTCGACCATCACCTTTGTCGAACGTGGCGTTGGCGATGTGTTCATCTCGTGGGAGAATGAAGCTTTCCTCGCCATCAACGAACTCGGCAAGGACAAGTTCGAGATCGTCATTCCGTCCGTCTCGATCCTCGCCGAGCCGCCGGTTGCGGTCGTCGACAAGGTCGTCGACAAGAAGGGCACGCGCGCCACTGCCGAAGCCTACCTGAATCATCTTTACAGCAAGGAAGGACAGGAGATCGCCGGCAAACATTATTATCGTCCGCGCGATCCCGAAGTGGCGAAGAAATTCGAGAAAGTGTTTCCGAAGCTGAGCCTGCTGACGATCGACGATGATTTCGGCGGCTGGCGTGCCGCGCAGAAGAAGCATTTCGACGATAAGGGTGTCTTCGACGAAATCTATAGCCAATGAGCGTTGTCGCCCATACAATCGGCGATCATCTGGACAGTCGGGGGACGACATCCTTGGATCGCCGTCGCATCCGGCACCGCCGGAGTGTGATACCAGGCTTTGGCATCACACTCGGGCTGACGCTGACTTGGCTTGCCTTGATTGTGCTCATTCCGCTCGGTGGTCTGTTCCTCAAGACCGCCGAGCTTTCGCCGTCGCAGTTCTGGTCGATCGTCACCGGAACGCGCGCGCTCAATGCCTTGAAAATCAGTTTCGGATTGTCGCTCGTTGCAGCCTTCGTGAATCTCTTTTTCGGCGCTTTAGTGGGCTGGGCTCTGGTGCGCTACGAGTTCCCCGGCAAGCGTCTCATCGATGCGATCATCGATATTCCGTTCGCGCTGCCAACAGCGGTCGCCGGCATCGCGCTGACCACACTGTTTGCGGAGAACGGCTGGCTCGGCGGGCTGCTCAGCCCGCTCGGCATCAAGGTGGCCTTCACGCCGCTCGGTATTCTCATTGCCTTGATTTTCATCGGGTTGCCGTTCGTCGTTCGCACGCTGCAGCCGGTGCTTGAGGATCTCGATACTGAAATCGAGGAGGCTGCTGCGACGCTCGGCGCCAACCGCTGGCAGACGATCACGAAAGTCATTGCACCGATCATTCTGCCGAGCCTGCTGACGGGCTTTGCGCTCGCCTTCGCGCGTGCCGTCGGTGAATACGGTTCGGTGATCTTCATTGCGGGCAATCTGCCGAATATTTCGGAAATCGCGCCATTGTTGATCGTGATCCGGCTCGAGGAATTCAAATATGCCGACGCAACCGCCATTGCGGTGGTGATGCTGCTGGCGTCGTTCGTCATTCTGTTCGCGATTAACCGGCTGCAACGGTGGTCGACGAACCGCACCAGTCACGCGTGAGATCGCCATGGCTGGACCCGCAACAGGTTTCGCACAACGAACCCGCTCGAACGGCAATGTTCAACCCCGTCCTGCGCGGACCGAGCCATTCCTGGTGCGTTGGCTGATCATTGGCGTTTCGCTGCTGTTTCTTTTCGTTTTCCTTGTGCTGCCGCTTGTCACTGTGTTCGTGCAGGCTTTCGCGCGCGGCGTCGGTCCCTATCTCGGCGCGCTGACGGACCCGGACGCCGTGTCGGCGATCAAGCTGACGATCATCGTTGCGGCGATATCGGTCATACTCAATCTTCTCTTTGGACTGGTCGCCGCCTGGTCGATCGCGAAATTCGAATTTCCTGGCAAGAGCCTGCTGATCACGCTGATCGATTTGCCCTTCTCGGTCAGTCCGGTCATCTCGGGTC
>JAEXXW010000214.1 GCA_023405565.1 Pseudomonadota bacterium | reverse complement strand
CCGACGAGTGGCAATATTATCTCGAAGGCTCGGCGGAGATGGCGGTCTTTCTCGCCGAAGGCCAGGTCGTGAAAGAAGAGTTCGAAGCCGGCGACGTCGGCTACGCGCCGATGGGCGCGGGGCATTATATCAAGAACACCGGCTCCAGCTTGCTCCGCGTGCTGATCGGCTTCAACCACGGCAGCTATCAGTCGAACGATCTGTCGGCATGGCTCGGCACGAACCCGATCGATGTCCTTGCCACCAATTTCGGCGTGCCGACGGAGCTTGCGGAGAAATTCCCGCGCGAGAAGCATTTCTTCGTGCCGGGCAAGCGAACGTAAGCCCACGAAACTCCAGCTTACGAAACTATCGGGCGGATAAGGCAAGCAGGGCCGAACCCGCCACCCTTCATGCCACTGAAAGAGGGACCGCAATCCCTCGTCCGCTCACTGCCGCGAAGGCGAGAATCCTGACACCCTGGGTCCCGGTCTTCGCCGGGGTGGCTGAGACATGCAATCCGGCAAGGAGCCGGTGCGTGGCCTACACACAACGGCGAACGGCCACACCATTCCTGATCACGGTGCGGCACGCCGGACGCACGACGACCGGGCGCACGGCGACGGCACCACGCGGACCGACGCAACCTGCTCCGCGCCAGCCGCGCGCGCACACGGCAGCATTGGCCTCACTCATTTCAACGACAACATTCGCACCGAATGTCACGACGGCGAACGCGGCAATCAGCAACAGGCGCATGTTTCACTCCCGTTCATCTGATTCAGCTTTCTGATGCGATGCAAGCCGGCATCACGTCGGCTGATCTACGCGCTCAATCAAAGCAATCGTTAGGCAGGAGCGATCATCGTCTGGCGCCCAGGTTCACGATTCCGTGCCATCACGCCTTCTTCAGAAACGCCGTCTTCAGGACGAGGCCCTTCACCTGCTTGGTGTTGCACTCGATCTCGTCGGGATCGCCGGTCAGCCGGATATTCTTCACCAGCGTGCCGCGCTTGAGCGTCTCCGATGTCCCCTTCACTTTCAGGTCCTTGATCAGCGTCACCGAGTCGCCGTCATTGAGAATGGTGCCGTTGCTGTCGCGGGTTTCGTCGGTCATGGGAGAGCTTTCTTAAAAGTGGCAGATTACGCGATTTTGATATGTAGCCGGAATCGATGACAGATAGCACGTCTCTTGCGCCGGCGTGGCTCATGTTTTGCTTGGGTTCCCGCGTCAGGGGATGGACAAGCGCGCCCCGCGGATCGACAATCATGCCTTCGCACGACATGGGGGGAAGCACAGCGCGCCGCGGCCGCGCGGCCACAGAAGCATGAAGGAGTGCTGTCATGAAAGTCAAAGACGCAATGCACGCAGGCTGTGAATGGGTTTCCCCCGACACCAAAGTCACCGAGATTGCAAAGCGCATGCGCAAGAGCGACATCGGCGCGGTGCCGGTGGGCGAGAACGACAAGCTGATCGGCATGGTCACCGACCGCGACATCTGCTGCAAGGGCCTGGCCAACAATCGCGACATTGCAGCGCTCACCGCACGCGACGTGATGACCCAGGGCATCGTCTGGTGCCATGACAGCGATGATGTCGACAAGGCGGCCGACCTGATGGAGAGCCGGCAGATCCGCCGCCTGCCGGTGATCGACAAGGACAAGCGCATGGTCGGCATGCTCTCGCTCGGCGACATCTCGCATGCCGCTTCGCCAAAGCTCACCGCCGAGGTGACAAAGGCCGTGTCAGCGCATCACGGGTAAGTGGCGTTTAGCCTTCGCTCAGCGTAGCAGCGACATTCGTAGGGTGGGCCAAGGCGCATAAGCGCTAAGCCCACCTTTTTCAAAGAATAGCACCTCATGTCCCGTAACGAGCGAACATGGCGTTGACCGCGTCATCGCTGGCCAGACTGCCAGCGCGCAAATCGGCACGCCCCTGCCGCACGGCAATGCGCTCACTCTCACTCAGCCGATAAATACCAGCGTGCTTGCGCTCAATATCCGCAAGAGATTTCAGGAACTCATCCTGCACCTCTTCGGGCCACGATGCGATCAAAATCCCGCATTGTCGCCAATGCTCCGGGCGCCGCCCTCCGCTGCGCTGTCCTCCGTGCCCTCGGTTGCGTGACTGGGTCTCTCCTCCGCTCGTCCCCGCGCAGGCGGGGACCCAGCACAAACAGCAAATAATCACGGAGTCTTCCTGGATTCCCGCCTTCGCGGGAAGGAGCGGAGAGAGATTGCGCTTAACAACCCCATCATAGCTCGGCCTGCCCCAACTTCCGGGCTGCCTTCGATCAACAATCGTAGCCCGGATGGAGCGAAGCGTAATGCGGGAGTGGCGATCCACAAGTGCAAATTTACCCGGATTTCGCTTTGCTCCATCCGGGCTACGCTTGCTGATCGGCATGGTCACCGACCGCGACATCTGCTGCAAGGGTGTGAGCAACGGGCACGGCATTGAGAAACTGACCGCGCGCGACGTGATGACCGAAGGCATCACCTGGTGCCGCGACAGCGACGAAGTCAACACGGCAATCAACCTGATGCAGAACCAGAAGATTCGCCGCCTGCCGGTGATCGACAAGAACAAGCGCATGGTCGGCATGCTCTCGCTCGGCGACATCTCCAGCGCCGCCTCGCAAAAGCTCACCGCCGAGGTGGCGAAAGCGGTGTCAGCGCATCACGGGTAAAGACGCACTTTGAGTAAGGTGGCGAGCGGAGCTCTGTATTCCGCTCGTCCCCGCGAAGGCGGGGACCCAGCGCGAAAAAAAGCATATAATCGCTGAAGCTTTCTGGGTTCCCGCCTTCGCGGGAATGCGCGGAGAGAGATTGCATTCCGACAACTTCCGTCATGGCCGGGCTTGACCCGGCCATCCACGTCTTGTTTTCGATGAAGACTGTAGCCGCATGGAGCGCGGCGCAATGCGGGAGCGACGATCCGCATGTCTATGTTGCCCCGGATTTCGCTCCGCTGCATCCGGGCTACGCTTGCTGTCGAACAACCAGCTAGGTCAAACTTTGGCAAGCATCTCACTTAGGATCAACTGCCTCTTGAGCCTGTCTCCGCTGACTTCGCCGAGGCTTTGAAAAATATCGACAATCTTCATAAACACATCCGTCGTCGGGGAACTATGCTGCGCCATCATATCAACTATGGTGCCAGCAGACTTTTCGACGGCCCTTGAATTCAGCGGCGGGCCTTCCTTTCCGCAAACAATTGCGCGAACAAGCGGCAACGCGTGCCACTTGAACCTACGCATATTCTGCGGAACAATGTTGTTGGAGACCAACATCGAATAGCGATACAGCGTTAGGCAAGAAGCGTAGAACGCGATTTCTTTGTTATCTTCCGCGAACAGGGTTTCCGTAAGCTCCTCATACATTGTTTTTGGGTATCGAGCCGCAAGCTCAGGCCGATTACAATACATGGACGCGACACATTTCGCGGCATTTTGAACTGAAAATATTCTTGTGGCCGGGATATTCTGCCCTACGTATTGCTTGTCGCGCCGCTCAAAATAGAGTCTCCCCTCATCGCTATATGTATTGAAGTATTGCTCTATTTTTTTGATTATGGGTCGCAACGATAGAAATTGATTATCCTCAATCCGAGTTTGACTATTAGTTGCCCTGACAAGCTCAGAAAAAACATCTTCATTCTGCGTCTCAACGACCTTGATGTTCACCATCGTGTCGCCGAGTTGCGAGCGACGCTCATAAAGCACGTTTGACGTTTGACATCCGTTGACGATCTGGAAGTTATTCAGATGAAGCGTATTTCCTTGCAACCTCACATCGGGACTAACGATTGTGATGCCATTGTTGAGCACTGGGAATCTACTAGCCGACGCTGAGGATTGAAGCGTGCTGGAAATCGATTTGTTTACCGGATTATCCAATCCGAGGAACGATCTTACATTCTCTTCGAACACCTGAGCGCGCAGATTCCCATCCTCGGTGACAAGCAAATTGTTCACGAGATCGCTTGCCTTGACTACCGCCAGATAGGCCTCATCTATTCCAGAGATGGTCGGCAGAGGAGCAGTACTAAATAGCTCCAAGCTCGCATTGACGCCAGAATAAGTATCGACCCACAGACGCGTCAGCTCGTCTCGACCAATAAATCTTATATCAATGTCCTCAAAGAGGCCCAATTCTTCCAACTGAACGCTGAAATCCTTGCGAGCAACCTCAAGAGCTTCAGGCTTTTGATAATTTCCAGTTGTGACAAAGCGCGCAACAAAAGACGGCTTCCCATTACGGATTTTCGGAACCTCTTTCAGGACAACATCGAAAACACTTCTGGCCGCCGCAAGCGTCTCCTCTGCAACCGTGTAAGGTGTCTGCGATATAAACCTAATTACCGCTTCCTTGAACTTCAAAAAATCTCCAAGATCAAAACTCTCGGAACGCTTCGACTGCACAAATACAGCGGTAACGTCATGATTGCGTCTATTGGACGAGAAAATGACAGCAGCGTCTTCCGGAGAAACTACGACCTCTTCATCTATCGCCAGAGCTACGCCATCGATGCCATCTTCTCCATCTCCTGGTGACACATCGTCGAGCTCAAAGTCGGACGAACAGATGGAAGAAAGTACAGAATAATTGACAAATTTTTCAAACTGAGAGGCCTCATCCTCCGCACCCAGTCCTTGGCTATTTA
>JAEXXW010000561.1 GCA_023405565.1 Pseudomonadota bacterium | reverse complement strand
CGTCGTCACCGAGACCGTTCAGAATGCTGCTTGGTGTCTTGTCGAGCATAACACGCCTCACTTTTTAAAGTTGAGCATGATGCACGCAAAAGCCGATGATCGCTTTCGTCACCCTGCCCGGCCCGTGCGCCCTTTTGGCGTCGCGCGGGCCATTGCGCTTTTTGCGCTTGAGATTTCTTTAAGGCGTGCCCGTTTAAGATAGTCTTACGCGTGCCTTGCAGAATGGAGCGGCCGCACCTGAAATGGACCGCCCGATGCCTGCCGCGACGCCCGATATCGTTATCAATGGCCGTTTTTTGACACAGTTGACCGCCGGGGTTCAGCGTTTTGCGATTGAGACCGTGCGGGCGATGGACAAGGTGCTGGATGAGCCAGCCTATGCCGCGCTCAAAGGCCGTGTGGAACTGCAGGCGCCGCAATCTGCACGCGACTTCCCGCTTCAGAATATCCGCCTGAACCGCTCCGGGCTGACCAGCGGCTATCTCTGGGAACAGATCGAGTTCCCGTTGCGGACAATCGGCAAGCTGCAGCTCAACCTGTGCATGCTCGGGCCGGTTCTGAAGCGCAGGCAAGTGCTGGTCATTCACGATACCTCGACCAAGGCCATGCCGGAAGGTTTCTCCAAGACATTCGTTGCCGCCTACGACTTCATCATCCCGAACGCCGCACGGATGGCTGATCTCGTCGTTTCGGTGTCCGATTTCTCGCGCCGGGAAATGGAGAAATATTACGGCCTCGACCCGAAGAAGATTCCGATCTGCTACGAGGGCTCGGATCATATTCTTCGGCACGTCCCCGATAACACCATCCTGGACAAGCTGAAGCTGAAACCCGGCCAGTATTTCCTGGGTGTCGGCATCTACGCCCTGAACAAGAATCTCAATGGCACCCTCGCCGCATTGAAGAAAACCGGCCTGAAAGGTGTGCCGCTGGTCGCGACTGGCAAGCGACGATTGGATGTGCATAACAATCTCGCTCATGTCACCGACGACAATCTCGTCGACACGGGCCATATCACCGACAATGAATACGCGCGCTGTACGACAATGCGCTCGCAACTGTTTATCCATCGACCTATGAAGGCTTTGGCCTGCCACCGCTTGAAGCGATGCAATGCGGTTGTCCCGTGATCGTTTCCGATCACGACGTGCTGGTCGAGATCGGCGGCGACGCGACACTCCGCTGCGGCGTCAACGATGTCGACAGCCTCGCCGCCGCGATGAAGGCTGTCTATTCCGACCCGACCTTGCGCGAAAAGCTGAAGGCAGACGGCCTCAAGCATGCGCAGCTTTATACGTGGGACAAGACAGCGCGCATCCTGCTCGATCTGTGCCGTGAGGTCAGCGCACGGCGCGCCGCCTGAGGCGGGGCCTCACCCGGTCCACAAGCTGTTTCGCGGGATCGCATTGCCCCTTCGCAATAGCCAGATTTGAGGCTGCGGTGAGATCGGCGGTCCGAGAGCTTTTGAGGAAATGGTCGGAGCGGCGGGATTCGAACCCACGACCCCTAGTCCCCCAGACTAGTGCGCTAACCGGGCTGCGCCACGCTCCGACGGCGCCGTTATAGGCAAGCGATTGTGGCCGCGCAACAGCGGCGGACTCATTTCAGGCGGAGTGACCGGCAAAATGACCCGTCTTTAGGGCTGATATCCACGAGCTGCCGAAAGAAAAAGCCCGGCTGCAGGGATGCGGCCGGGCCTTTGAAATTCTGAATTTGGAAACCGCAGATCTCAAGCGATCTCAGGGCTTCCAGCCGCCGCCGGGCAGCCGGCCGTGGTATGGCGTGTCACGGCAATGGCCCCAAGGACCACGCCAATAACCGGGAGGACAACCGGTAGGATTCCAGTGGTAAGGGCCGTAATAGCCTCCCGGAAATGGGCCCCTCCCATACCAGTGACAGGCGCCGCCCGGGCCCCGATATTTACGGGCACCGCAGCCGTCGGCAACATGCTCGACGCTGGATTGAATTTCGATCGTCTGAACGATCGGCGCGGCACTTGCCGTCCCGATAAATGCCGCTGCGAGCGGTAACGCAAGCAAGACTCTGAGCATTGTGCTCTCCCAATCATTTGCGACGGCAACGTACCATCGCAAAAGTTTGCTGTGCGTAAATACCAATGACGCAAACGTCACAGCGATAAGCCAAGTGCGAATGGAACGGCACTGGCGCGGCAAGCACACATTAGAACCATCGGAAGCTTGGCCGACCGGGCTAAAGTCAAAAATGGGACGATCACCAAAAAGAACGATCAGCAAACCGACTCTAATGCGCCGGCGGCGCTCCAAACTGCAGCGGCACAACAAGTGTCACGCGTTGATTTGAATTGCGCCAAGGCAATGAGGGCATCCGCCCTGGCCGCCCAACGATTGCTTCGACCGCGCGATCAAATTGAGGACTGCCGGACGATCGCGCAACGCGCGCCGAAGCGATTTGTCCATTGCCCTTGAACTCGACCTGCACTGCAACCGCGACATTGCCGAGGTTCACTTCCTGCTGGATCTTCTGAAGCTGAGCTTTTGAAGCGCTGACACGTGCCATCACGCGGCGAATCGCGTCCTTGCGCCACGCCTGAGACACCTCCTCTGGCGCCCGCTGAACCGGTTGCGCCCATGCAGACGCTGCCCACAGCAGGCATC
>JAEXXW010000513.1 GCA_023405565.1 Pseudomonadota bacterium | reverse complement strand
ATCCAGCAGGGCTCCAAGGATCTCCTCGACCGCATCGAGCGATGCATCAATGTTGCCGACCAGCCGCCCGTCTTCACCACCGCCCTGCCGTTCCACCAGTGAGGTCACGTAAAGGCGCGCGGCGTTCAATGGCTGCAGAATATCGTGGCTGGCGGCGGCGAGAAAACGCGTCTTGGAAACATTGGCTTCTTCCGCATCCGCCTTGGCGCGCGCGAGTTCGGCATTCAGAAGCGTCAGTTCGGTCGTGCGTTCCGCCACGCGCCGCTCCAGCGCTTCAGCCGCCTCGAAGCTCAGCGTGACGTCGGTGAATGTCGTGACGATGCCGCCGCCCGGCATGTGGTTGGCACGCACATCGAGCACAAGGCCACGCTCGGTGAAGCGTTCGATGAAAGGCTCGGCGGCGACGTAGCGGGCCATGCGTTCGCCGACGAGTTCGTCAATATCGCCAGTCCCGAACACACCGCGCTCTGCATGCAGCCGCAGAATTTCGTCAAGGCGCGTGCCGATGCCGATCACGTCGCGCGGCAGATCGAGGACTTCGCCGAATTGCCGGTTCCAGCAGATAAGCTGGAATTCCTTGTCGAACACGGCAATGCCCTCGCTCACATGCTCGAGCGCAGTCTGCAGGATTTCGCGATTATAGTGGATCGCCGCATTGGCATCGTCGAGCAGCTTCAGCGCGGCGCGCGTCGAAACCGTCCGCTTGCGCAGCAGCAGGGACAGGACAAGGCGCGACGAGGCGGCACCAATCGCAGACGCCAGGAGGTGCTCGGCATGTTGCAGAAGCTGGAAATCGGCCGGGCTTCCCGGTGCCAGATCGATACGCTTGGCAGCGGCAAAACTCTCAAATGACGGACGGGTCCGTTCCGCACCGATATAGCGAGACACGGTTGTCGTCAGTTCGTCCACCGTGACAGCCGAACGCCACAACCGGAAACTTGGCACCGGCGCAGCATCCGGCACAAACACGTCGGCCTGCACGCGTTCGATTGCCTCCGGCGCACGGCTGAGCGAGAAGCCGACATAGGCGATGATATTGAGTGTGAGGCTCCAGAACACGCCATGCGCGAGCTGCGGCAGATCGAGACCGAATAGCGCCTGCGGCCGCAGGAACCAGAGGCCAAGCGGTCCATCGGTCAGCACCGACGGGCTGACAAGGCCCGTACCCGCCGCACTGGGAATAAGCAATGTATAGGCCCAAGCGAGAATGCCGATCGTCATGCCGGCGATGGCGCCGCGTGCCGTGCCCTGCCGCCAGAACAGCCCGCCGAAAAAGGACGGCGCCAGTTGTGCCACGGCGGCAAAGGACAACAGGCCAATGGCGGCAAGCTGCGCATCGCCGACCGAGCGATAATAGAGATAGGCGAGCAGCAGGATCGCAAAGATCGCGATGCGGCGAATGCGCAGCAACAGCGCGCCGACATCGGACGGCCCGGTCACGAGCGCCGAGCGGCGCTTGAGAAAAAACGGCACGACAAGATCGTTCGACACCATGATGGCGAGCGCGACCGATTCGACGATCACCATCGCCGTCGCGGCCGACAATCCGCCGATGAAGGCAGCAATCGTGAACAGGGACGCGTTCACCGACAGCGGTAACGCCAGCACAAACATGTCGCTGTCCTGCCCGCTTGACGGAAACGTCAGAAGACCGGCCAGCGCAATCGGCACAACGAAGAGATTGATCAGCACGAGATAGAACGGAAACAACCATGCCGCGCGCCTGATCTCGGATTCGGAATGGTTTTCAACGACGGTGACATGAAACTGGCGCGGCAACAGGATGATCGCAACGAACGACAACAGCGTCATCGCAATCACGGTGGAGAATGTCGGCGGCGTCGTCAGCACGGTCGCCGTATCGGGTCGGCTCATCGCACGGGACAAAAGATCGGATGGCCCGTCGAACATCCAGTAGGTGACGAACAGGCCGACACCGAGAAACGCCGCAAGCTTGACGATCGACTCCGTGGCGATCGCCAGCATCAACCCGTCCTGATGCTCCGTCGCATCGATATGCCGCGTACCGAACAGGATCGCGAAGGCGGCCATGGCCAGCGCGACCAGCAGCGCGGTGTCGCCGATGGCGTTCGGCGTGAAATCCGGCGCGACATGCACGAACACGGTGCCGAACATGGCCGACACGGCTTTCAATTGCAGCGCGATATAGGGAATGGAGCCAACAATGGCGATCAGCGCCACGAGGGCCGCAACCGATTGCTGCTTGCCGTAGCGCGCGGCGATGAAGTCGGCGATGGAGGTGATGTTCTGGCTTTTGGCCAGCCGCACGATGCGCAGCACCAGCGGCGTGCATAGGCCGATCATCAGCATCGGTCCGATATAGATGGTCAGGAAGTCGAAACCGGCCTTGGAGGCCAGTCCGACCGAGCCGAAAAAGGTCCAGGACGTACAATAGATTGCAAGGCAGAGCGGATAGATCAGCATGCGCGAGCGGTCCGCGCGCGCAAAACGCCAGCGGCGGTCGCCGTAGCTCGCGACGACGAACAATAGCCCGATATAGGCCAGCGCGATCGCGACAACGATCCAGGCCTGCAGCATCATGGCCGGCGCCTCTGGCTTCCCGACATCATTTGCGCCCTTACCCCCAAGACATCACAAAACGCGGTTGAGGGCTACCGCGGGAGAATACCATGGCCCTTTCTTGAAATCTCGTGAGGCCGTATCGTGACCGCCGTTTGGCGGCGGTACAGGAGATATCGATGGGCATTTTGAAAGAGTTCCAGGAATTTGCG
>JAEXXW010000510.1 GCA_023405565.1 Pseudomonadota bacterium | reverse complement strand
CGGCCCGACCGGACTGACGCTCGCCAATCTGCTTGGTGTTTACGGAATCGAATGCCTCATCGTCGAGCGCAAGGCGGCGACGGTGGATGAGCCGCGCGCAGTATCGATCGACGATGAATCGCTTCGCACCATGCAGGCGGCGGGTGTGGTGGGGGAGGTGTTTGCGCAAACGGTCGCCGGATATGGCTCGGATTATTATTCGGCCGATGGCACCTGTTTTGCGCGCGTGCAGCCGACGGGCCAGCCTTATGGCTATCCTAGGCGCAATGCCTTCCGCCAGCCGATCCTGGAGCGGCAGTTGCGTGAGGCGCTGGCGCGCTTCCCGCATGTCACGTCCGCATTCGGACATGAGGTGCAATCGTTCGAGCAGGATGCGCAGCGTGTCACGCTGCGCATCAGACAGCCGGATGGTCGCGATGTGGATGTGGCCTGCGATTATCTCGTCGGTTGCGATGGCGCGAGCAGTGCGACGCGCCGCGCGATCGGCACGACACTGGGCGGGTCGAGCTTCGGCGAACGTTGGCTGATCGTTGATCTGGAAAATTCAGCCACGTCGTCGCGGCATACCAGGGTGTTCTGCAACCCCGAGCGTCCCTGCATCGCCTTGCCGGGGCCGAACCTGACCCGCCGCTACGAATTCTATCTGCATCCGCACGAGCGCGACGAGGATCTGCTCAACCCGGACATGGTGCAGCATCTGCTGAAGACGCACGATGCCGATCCGGCCAGCAGGATCGTGCGGCAGGTGATCTACACCTTCCACGCCCGCATCGCCGAACGCTGGTCCAAGGGCCGTGTCTTTCTCGCCGGCGATGCTGCACATCTGACACCGCCCTTTGCCGGGCAGGGGATGAATAGCGGCCTGCGCGACGCCTATAACCTCGCATGGAAACTGGCCGCCGTTGTGCGCGGCGACCTCGGCCCGCATCTGCTCGATACCTATGAAATCGAGCGGCGCGATCATGTCTGGGCGATGATCGATATGGCCCTGCGCATGGGTCGCGTCATGGCGCCGCGCAGCCGCGCGGAAGCTTTCCTTGTTCAGAATGGCTTTCGTCTGCTCGGTCTTTATCCACCGGCGCGCGACTATATCGCCCAGATGCGGTTCAAGCCGTCGCCGCGCTTTATCGATGGCTTTCTCGTGCCGGATGGCCGGAATGCAAGAACGACGCTCGTCGGCCGGCTTTTTCCGCAACCGCAAGTCACGCTGGCCGACGGGCAAAGCGTGTTGCTCGACAATATCCTGGGAGACGGCTTTGCAATCGTGATGCGCTCCGGCAACGGTAACACGCATGTAACCGATATCGCTCTTTCATCAATGAAATCGAAGATAGTGATGATTGTCGCTGATGAATTGCCGCGGCCGTCCCCGAATGTCGTGGTCGTGCGGGAAGAGGACGCCCGAGACTGGACGAATATACCTTCTGATCACGTCTTTCTGCTGCGTCCGGATCGTTACGTGATGGCCTGCATGCCTGTTGCGGAGTGGCATGGCGGATCTTCAAGAATTGCATCCCTGGTAAACGCGACATTTCGGCACTGACAATGCGCCACACCACTTTCGGGAATAAATCCAAATGAATGGATTTTCCTTTCGGTTGGCCTTCTTTCGTATGCCTGTTTTGAAAAATAAAACCCTGCTGACCAGCTGTTTTGGAGCATTTTTCCGACTCCCCTGGTCATTTGTGGCAGGACGCCTCAATTCGTTCTCTCGACTATTGTCGAATGAACAATTTGCGGCGGCATGCGGATGCATCCATTCTATAAGCGTCGATCACCGATGCATCACGGCGCGTTGATTGGAAGTTCGGTGATGACCACTTAGCTCCGTGGAAGCCGAGAGGCCCGAACGCTCACAGTGAGGTTCGCCTCTTAGGGTTTCAAAGGAGACTACAATGAACATCATCAAGACCGCTCTTATCGCCGCTTCATTTGTTGCTGTTGCCGCTGCTGGTGCCAATGCGCAGAGCCGCGAAGACCTCAACAGCCGCATTCACGGCGAGCCGGCCGTCACGCAGTCGTATGATATTGCGCCAAGCGCGGCTTATACGCAGCATGCTCGTGGCTCCTACGCACAGGCCCATTCGAACCATGTTCGTCCGCAGGTGCGCTTCCAACAGCAGTATGAAGCCAATCCGCTGTTCGACGACTTCCACGGCAACTAATCATTGAACGTCAGCCTGCGGATGATCCAGCTCGCGTGAGCGATTCGATGATCCGTTGATGAAGCCGGTGGGACTGATCGTCCCGCCGGCTCAGCTGTTTAGACTCAATCTTTCAGGACGGCCGCGTTGCACCGTCTACGGCATGGGGCCGAGGGGCAGCGTTCTCCCGTTACGCTTCAATCCCGCAATATTTCGAAAGTCTCACCGCGAGATCGAGCAGAGCCTCATCGCCGCCGGCCCAGCCGATGAACGACAGGCCCGCAGGGCAACCGCCAATCGTGCCGATCGGGATCGATATCTGGGGAAGCCCCGAGAGACCTGAAATGCAGGTCATGCGCATCACGCGGACCCGGAAGGATTCATGCACCTCCAGCGGAGCCGCCGCCAATGGTGCGATGGATGGGCAGGTTGGCATCACCATTACCGTGCCGGGCGTCGCAATGCCGCGAATACGGTCGCGCGCACGCTCCTGCATCACACGGGCCTGTGCCACAGCGTCGTCTGTCACTGTGCCTGCAACGGCGAAGCGCTCTGCGACACCAGGTCCGAAATTCGGCTTGGTCTGGGTGACGAAATCGCCATAGGCTTTCCATACCTCGCGCGCCTGAATGACGCGGAAGGCTTCGCGCCATACTTCAAGGCTGTCGGGTGCGATGCGCTGATGCGAGGCTTTCGGCAGGTCATCGGCCATCGTGGTCAGAGCGGCGTTCATCAAGGCTGCGATATCGGCATCGACCTCGGTGACAGCATCGTCCAGCACGATCAGTTTCGAAATCGAAGCGTTCGTTGACGTCCCGCCCAGCAGCACCTCGCCAACCCGTTTGAACACTCCCGGGGCATTCGAAAACCAGCCCGCGACATCGAAGGATGATGCCATGTGCATGGCACCTGTAAGATCGACGCGACCATGCGTGGTGCGGATACCATAGAGGCCGCAAAAGGATGCTGGCACGCGAACCGATCCGCCGGTGTCGCTGCCGATCGCGAAATCGCAGGCATCGGACGCGGCTGCCGATGCCGAGC
>JAEXXW010000450.1 GCA_023405565.1 Pseudomonadota bacterium | reverse complement strand
TTCCTGCACCTCGCGGCCGCGCTCGCCGATCAGGCCAATGACCGACACGTCGGCCTCGACATTCTTGGCCAACATCGAGAGCAGCACCGACTTGCCGACGCCCGAGCCGGCAAAGATGCCCATACGCTGCCCCCGGCAACAGGTGAGGAATGTATTGAGGGCCCTGACCCCAAGGTCGAGCGGCGCGCCGACCCGCTTACGGGCATGCGCCGGCGGCGGTGCGTTACGATAGGAATAAGGTGACGGCCCAGCCGGCAGCGGCCCCTTCCCGTCGATCGGCTCGCCCATGGCATTGACCACGCGGCCCAGCCAGCCATCGCTTGGCCGGACAGCCGCCGCCGACGCGCTGACGATGGCCCGGCACCCCCGCCGCACACCTTCAAGTGCGCCGAACGGCATCAGCAGCGCATTGTTCCCGGCAAAGCCGACCACCTCGCCGGCGATCGTCCGCCCCTGACCAGTCTCGATGGAGACCTTGGAACCAACCGACATGGCATGGATGGGACCGGCGACCTCCACCATCAGGCCGCGAACGCCGACGACCCGCCCATAGATTTCGACGCCGTCGAGTTCCTCGATCTGTTCGGCCAAAGCCTTCATGGATTCCTATCCAGCGGTTCCGGCATTAACCCTGTGTTTACCCGCGTCGTTAATCATTGCGATACCGTTATTGCGACTGCAGCGGGCGACGCGCCGGAGACAAAATTCGATGGCGGGTTGCGGGTCGGCTCACCCCGGCTCTTTGAGTGGAACACGACGATCGTTTTGGGGCGACAAACTGTATTCCGGTAAATCTTTAGGCCGATTCGACTCAGGGCGCCTAGAGAATGCTTGCGAAGCAGAATCAGCTTTTGTTAACCATGACGAAATAGTGTTTCCCGAATCGTTGTGTTGCAAGGCGTTTGAAGGGCCGCCGCTCCCGGCGTGCCGACAATTGAAGGCCCCGCAGCGGCGAAAAAGGGGACTGGCATGCGCGTTCTACTGATCGAAGATGATAGCGCCACGGCGCAGTCGATCGAATTGATGCTGAAGTCCGAGAGCTTCAACGTCTACACCACCGATCTCGGTGAGGAAGGCGTCGATCTCGGCAAGCTCTACGACTACGACATTATTATGCTGGATCTGAATCTGCCCGACATGTCGGGCTATGAGGTCCTGCGCTCCCTTCGCGTGGCGAAGGTGAAGACGCCGATCCTCATCCTGTCAGGTCTCGCCGGCATCGAGGACAAGGTTCGCGGTCTCGGCTTCGGCGCCGACGATTACATGACCAAGCCTTTCCATAAGGATGAACTGGTCGCCCGCATCCACGCGATCGTCCGCCGCTCCAAGGGTCACGCCCAGTCGGTCATCAACACCGGCGATCTCGTCGTCAATCTCGACCAGAAGACCGTCGAAGTTCATGGCGCCCGCGTGCATCTGACCGGCAAGGAATATCAGATGCTGGAGCTGCTCTCGCTCCGCAAAGGCACGACGCTCACCAAGGAGATGTTCCTCAATCATCTCTATGGCGGCATGGACGAGCCGGAACTCAAGATCATCGACGTGTTCATCTGCAAGCTGCGCAAGAAGCTCGCGAACGCCTCGAGCGGCAAGAACTATATCGAGACCGTCTGGGGCCGCGGCTATGTGCTGCGCGAGCCGTCCGACGACGAAGCCAGAATTCCCGCCTAACGCTTCTCTTTAAGTCCCTCAAAACTTCAAACCCCGCCGGAGACGGCGGGGTTTTTCTGTTGTGCCCCCCCTCAGATGCGGCCACCGGCTTCTTGCGCGTTGACTTTGGTTAACAAAATGTATCCCATCTCCCGGTCGTGAATAGAAACGATCCAGGAGAGGCGCCGTGGGGACTGGACCGTCTGGAAGTTTGCAAGTCGCGCTCGTTGTCTTGTGTGTCGGCGGATTTCTCACCACAGCACAGGCTGCGGACCTCAAGCCGGCCATGCCGGTCAAGGCGCCGCCGGCACCGGAAAGCCCTTGGCGCTTCGACATAACGCCCTATGGGTGGATGCCCTCGCTTAACGGCACCTCGACGATCAAGGGACACAGTGCGGATATCGATGCGACCTTCTTCGGCAACATCATCCACCGCGAAATCCCCAAGGAATTGTTCGGGCTGATGACAGCCTTTGAGGCGCGCAACGACCGTTTCGCGCTGCTCGGCGATTTCGTCTACATGAAGATCGGCGCCTCCAAAGGCGGCGCGCGTTCGGAAACGCTCGATCCGCGGCTCACGCTCGCGGTCGGCGCCAATTTCGAGACGACCATCAAGATGATCATCACCGAACTGGCCGGCGCCTACGAGCTTGCGCGCTGGGGCTCGCCGTCGGGCTCCGCCACATCGGTCGACATCTATGCAGGCGGCCGGCTTTGGTGGCAGGAAGCGGAAGCCAGCCTCAATGTGAACGCGGCACTCGCGGTTTTGCTGCCTCGCCAGAGCTTCACCCTTGACGGCACGCGCGCCACTGCCAAATCGGGCGATGTCACCTGGGTCGACCCGCTGGTCGGCTTGCGGCTGCGCCATCAATTCGCGCCGGGACATGAATTGACATTGTCGGGCGACGTCGGCGGCTTCGATGTGGGAAGCCAATTTTCCTGGCAAGCGGTCGGCGCCTATCGCTGGAACTTCGCCCGCTCCCACAACATCACGTGGTCCGGCCTCGTCGGATATCGCGCGCTTTATGTCGACTTTTCCAAAGGCAGCGGCAACACACTCTACGAATACAACATGCTTCAGCACGGCCCCATTGTCGGGGTGAGCGCGCGCTTCTGATCTCGCCAACGAAAAGGGAATGCGAGCAAGAACAGCACGATGAAAACGCATCCGACGATGCGGCTTTCCGCTCCGATGAATACGCGAATTTTATTTCGCGCTGCCACATCAGCCTGAAACGTAAAATTGGCTATGTTGATTTCGATCAACTTCGCGACCTGCATTATTCGCTAGCGAATGGCGACTTTCCGGGAGAAAACGCGTGAGACGCAGTTTGTCTGGAAGTTTGCCAACCGGGTTCGCCGCCCGGTATGTTTGCGGCGCTGCCGCTCCCAAGGTGCTGGATATCCGCGCCGCATGTGTCACATCGGCCTCCTCCCCAGAATTCACGAGCCGAGAACGCCGCGCTGCAGCGCGTAAGACGGACCATTTTGCGAGTCATTCCGCTTTCCACCATCCTCTCAAGGAAAACGGCAAATCACGACCACGGATTTCGATATCGACAGACGATTGGATTCAGCGCGCGGCAGCGTGAGGGCGCCGGGAACAGACAAAAGCTGACGAGGAGAGCATGATGAAAACGCATCGCACCGTGTTGCTTTCTGCTCTGATGACTGCCGCCTTCCCCCTCTCGTCATTGGCACAAGGAACGAGCGGTGTACTCGGCTCACCTGGTGCCACCACCGTGATCGACGGAAGGCAACTTCCACCGCCCGACCCGAAATTCGGCGGCGTGATCAAGGATGGCGCCTTGCAATCCAAACCATGGTGGGCGCCGCGTGTTGTGCCGCCGAAGGGTGCGCCGAATGTGCTGCTCATCATTACCGATGATGCCGGCTTTGGCGTTCCGAGCACTTTCGGCGGCGTCATTCCGACACCGGCCATGGATCGCATCGCGCAGAATGGTCTGCGCTACAATCGCATATTCTCGACTGCGCTCTGTTCGCCGACACGTGCGGCACTGATCACAGGCCGCAATCATCACTCGGTCGGGTTCGGCGTGATCGCCGAGCAATCCACCGGATTTCCCGGCTACAACAGCGTGATCGACCGTGACAAGGCCACCATCGGCCGCGTTCTGCTCGAGAACGGCTACGCGACCGCGTGGTTCGGCAAGGATCACAACACACCGTCCTTCCAGGCAAGTCAGGTCGGGCCGTTCGATCAATGGCCGACCGGCATGGGTTTCGAATATTTCTATGGCTTCGTCGGCGGCGACGCCAATCAGTGGCAGCCCAACCTGTTCCGCAACACCACGCAGATTTATCCGTTCAAGGGCCAGGAAGGCACCTGGAACCTCGTGACGGCCATGGCGGACGATGCCATCGACTATATGACGCGCATCAACCAGACCGATCCGAACAAGCCGATCTTCATCAAATACGCGCCCGGCGCCACGCACGCACCGCACCACCCGACCAAGGAATGGGTCGACAAGATCAGCGGGATGAAGCTGTTCGATGACGGCTACGAGAAGCTGCGCGAACGCATTTTCGAAAACCAGAAGCGGCTCGGCGTGATCCCGAAGGATTCGCAGTTGACGCCATGGCCGAAAGATATCCTGAAGCCGTGGGATCAGCTCACCGACACGGAGAAAAAGCTCTTCATCAAGCAGGTCGAGGTGTTCGCAGCCTATGCGGCCTATAGCGATCACGAGATCGGCCGCGTGATCCAGGCCTTCGATGATCTCGGCAAGCTCGACAACACGCTGATCATCTACATCAACGGCGACAACGGCACGAGCGCCGAGGGTGGCCCGATCGGCACACCGAACGAAGTCGCCTTCTTCAACGGCGTCAGCGTTCCGGTCGACGTCCAGATGAAGTGGTACGACGTCTGGGGCACCGAACAAACCTACAATCACATGTCGGCCGGATGGTCCTGGGCTTTCGATACGCCCTTCGACTGGTTCAAGCAGAATGCATCGCGACTCGGTGGCATCAACCAGAACATGGTGGTGTCCTGGCCGGCCCGCATCAAGGACAAGGGCGCGCTGCGTGAGCAGTTCATGCACGTGATCGACGTCATGCCGACCATCCTTGAAGCGGCGGGCATTCGGGCCCCCGAGATCGTCGATGGCATCAAACAGAAACCGGTCGAGGGAACGAGCTTCCTTTACACATTCGATGAAAAGAACGCGAAGGCGCCGACCCGCCACACCACCCAGTATTTCGAAATGATGGGCCAGTGGGCGCTCTACAAGGACGGCTGGCTCCTGAGCACCAAGGTCAACCGTGCGCCGTGGGCGGCGTTCGGTCCGGCCAATCCCGATCCGCTCAACAACCAGGTCTTCCAGCTCTACGACCTGACCAAGGACTTCACGCAATCCAACGATATCGCTGCACAGAATCCGCAGAAGGTCGCGGAGATGCGGAAGGCCTTCCTGGCTGAAGCCCGCAAGCATCAGGTTCTGCCGCTGGATGCCTCGGTCGCTGCGCGCATCGTCGCACCGCGCCCGAATATCACCGCCGGCCGTACCGAATTCGTCTACACCCGGCCGATGACGGGACTGCCGCAAGGCGACTCGCCGTTCATCCTAAACTCATCCTACACCATCACCGCCGACATCACGGTTCCCGAAGGCGGCGCTGAAGGTATGATCCTGACCTCCGGCGGACGGTTCGCCGGTTACGGATTCTACCTGTTGCAGGGCAAGCCCGTGTTCCTATGGAATCTGATCGATCTCGAGCGGCTGAAATGGGAAGGGCCGGATGCGCTCACGCCCGGCCGCCACGTGATCGAGTTCGACTTCAAGTACGAGGGCATGGGTATCGGCACCCTCACCTTCAACAGCTTCGCCGGCGTCGGACGCCCCGGCACCGGCACACTGAAAGTCGACGGCAATATCGTTGTGACGAAGAAAATGGAAAAGACACTGCCGATGATCCTGCAATGGGACGAGAGCTTCGACGTCGGCTCCGATACGCTCACCGGCGTGAACGATGCCGACTACAAGCCGCCATTCCCACTGACGGCCAAACTCAACAAGCTGACCATCAAGGTCGATCGGCCAGAATTGTCACCGGCAGACATCAATCAGCTGCAGCAGGCACAGCGCGACAACAAGATGAGCGAGTGACTATCTTTCGGCACGCCATCTGCGCGAACGCTCCGATGACGAAGTCAGGATTCGCCTCTCTTTAAATCCCTCAAAAAATTCAACCCCGCTGAAACAGCGGGGTTTTTGTTTGGGCGAAGGCCGCCGCAAATGCGCGGAACTCTCAAATTCTGCGGGACCGCCAGCGTTAGGGTTAACACCGTATGACCTTTTCCGCCCGAGACCGGACTTATTCCGGCCATGC
Source organism: Pseudomonadota bacterium (assembly GCA_023405565.1). GTDB lineage: Bacteria > Pseudomonadota > Alphaproteobacteria > Rhizobiales > Xanthobacteraceae > Pseudorhodoplanes. The sequence goes on along the minus strand of JAEXXW010000450.1, from coordinate 2,849 downwards.
TACCTTGTTCTAACGAATGCGTGATCGACGGGCCTCGCTGACAACAGCAGCGGTCTTGTTGGACGGGGGATTATCCATGCAGCGAAGACCGGCAAGTTTTACGACCGTTTAACCGTGTTGCGTCATGGTTAACGGGATCATTCTTGTATCGAGTCAAGTTGAGTAATGCGTTTGAAGTCAGTTGGGGGTTCCGCCCGCTCGCGCGCTCGCGCGACACAAGGGCAGAAAGCATCATCCGGCGACCGTTGGATCAGGTTCGCGACTCGCGGCCTCACCGCCGTGGCGATCGCTATCATGATTTTCGCAACGGCGCTGATCGCCGCCGGACGGCTGCTTGCTGTCTCGGTCGATGCGCGCGCCGATTCCCGCTCCGTTGTCGGCATGCCACAGCAATCCCGCGGATTGATGCTGGTCTCGCTGCCGGACAGTGGCATGGCAGTGCCGCTGCAGGTCGCAGCCCTATCGGATGATGACGCTGTTTTCTCGGACGCGACGACTGCGATCAGCACTGCTCACGCAGCCTTCCCGCCGTCATCCGGCACACTCGCCGATTTCACCAACGATCAGCTTTTCACCGGATCGATTCACAGTTTCACCGCCCGGTTCGACGCACTCGAACTCGCGAAGGCCGAACACGAGAAGATCCCGACCAAACTTCAGGACCGCCCGGTTCAGGATCGCCCTGCTATCGCGCGATTGCCGGTGCCGCGGGCGCGGCCGCAACTGGCTTCATTGCCGCCAGCCGATGACATCGGCACCCAGCAGGATTTCGAGTTGCCGACAGCAAAGACTGCGGTCTACGACATCACCGCGCAGGTCGTGTACATGCCGAATGGCGAGAAGATAGAAGCGCATTCCGGCCTTGGCCAGTACATGGACAATCCGAAATATGTGCATCTGAAGATGCGCGGCGCGACCCCGCCGAACACCTACAAGCTGCGCCTGCGTGAATCGCTTTTCCACGGCGTGCAGGCGATCCGCATGCTTCCGCTGCGTGAAAGCGAGATGTTCCGCCGCGACGGCATCCTCGCGCATTCCTACATGCTCGGACCGAATGGTCAGTCGAACGGCTGCATTTCGTTCAAGGACTATCCGAAATTCCTCGCCGCCTTCATGCGCGGTGACGTCGATCACATCATCGTTGTTTCCCGCCTCAGCAAGCCGCCGGCCTTCTACGCGCGCCGCAACATCAGGAGCGCGAGCGCGCAATAGCCTCCACGGCGTTATTTCAATGGGCCGCCCGTTTCCGCGGCCTCTGTTTCAGCGGGCATGCCCGGTCGCGTCACCAAGCCGTGGCCAAGCGCCACACGCTCGTCGAAGACGAAACATTCACCGTGCCAGCGGCTGTCGCTCGGCGGAATGGTTTCAAGATATTTCAGGATGCCGCCCTTGAGGTGGTAGACCTCTTCGAATCCTTGTGCGAGCAGATAGGAACTCGCCTTTTCGCAGCGGATGCCGCCGGTGCAGAACATCGCGATCCTGCGATGCTTCTTCAGGTCAAGTTCGCGCGCGGCATAGTCGCGAAACTCGCTGAAGCGTGTGAGCTTCGGATTCACCGCGCCATCGAAGGTCCCCATCTGCACTTCGAAATCGTTGCGCGTATCGATGACGAGTGTTTCCGTGTCACCGATCAGATCATTCCAGTCGGCGGCCTCGACATAGACGCCGACCTGCCGTGTCGGATCGGTCGCGGCATCGCCGAGCGTGACGATCTCCTTCTTCAGCCGGACTTTCATCTTGCCGAACGGCATCTCCATCGCGGCCGAGAATTTCAGTTCGAGATTGTCGAGCCGTCCGTCAAATAGCGCGCCATGCTGCAATTCCTCGACCAGCGCATCGATTGCCGCATTGTCCCCGGCGACCGTGCCATTGATGCCCTCCGCCGCCAACAGCAGCGTACCCTTGATGCCGAGCCGGTCGCACAACGCGCGCAAGGGTTCACGCAATTGCCGGTAATCCGGCAGCGAGACGAACTGGTACAGGGCGGCGACCTTGAGGCTCATGGCGGGGCATTTAGCAGTAGAACAGCAGGCAGGCGAGTACCGGTTATCGGCCGGAACCGGCAGCCGCGGTCCCGCACGGTAACCGAGGGTGGTGTCCCGTTAGTGGTCTCTTGAGCACGCGACTTAAGACGGATCAATCGTCATCATTGGATCATTGCCAATCCGGCAGACCTCTTCTAATCTACTGCAATCATTCGTTGAATCTGATCGTCGGAACGGCTCTTGGGGGGCTTTCGTGATGCGGAATTCAATTGAAGGCGCCAGCACCATTGCTGGCATGACGGGCGGCCTGGCCGCGATCACTCTCACAATCGCCAGTCTGGCCGGGAGCGCCGCGAATGCGGCTGATCTGCGCCCCGCCTACAAGGCTCCTCCTCCACCACCGCCGGCCTTTTCCTGGACCGGCTGCTATATCGGCGGCAATGCCGGCTGGATCGGCAATAACAGCAGGGCGACGACCTCGATCGGCGAAGCCGGCTTCCCCGCCCTGACGGTCGCGAACTCGACCTATACCTACAATCTCGACGATTCCGGATTTATCGGCGGCGTCCAATATGGCTGTCAGCAGCAATTCGGGCAGTGGGTGGTGGGTCTCGATTCCGATTTCGATTTCACCAACCTGAAAGAGAATATCACCGTCAGCCATGCCGCCCGGCCGGGCGTCGCCGCCTATACCGAAAACCTGACTCAGGACCTGTCATGGAATTCCAATACGCGTCTGCGGCTGGGTTACAGCTGGGACCGCTGGATGGTGTTCGCGGCCGGCGGTCTGGCCAGTGGTCGCGTCAAGTCATCGTACTTTCTGCAGCCAGCCGGCGTCGGCTTCGATTATGTCGGCTCCGACAG
>JAEXXW010000361.1 GCA_023405565.1 Pseudomonadota bacterium | reverse complement strand
GGCGTGGCCTGCGCGATGAGGCGGCGATCCAGCACGTTCTCGAGCTTGTGGTCCTGCCGCTCCGAATTGTAGATCGCGACGCCCTGCGGTGCGACCGGTTTTGTGAACAGCTTGGAGAAGTCGAGGCCGCGCGCCTTCCAGTGATCGATGACAGCCTGCTGGTCGAGCATCTGCATCTGGCCGATCATCTCGTCGAACCGGCGATAGCCCATCTCGGCCATCAGTTCGCGCACTTCCTCGGCGACGAAGAAGAAGTAATTGATCACGTGCTCGGGCTGGCCGGTGAAACGCTTGCGCAAGACCGGGTCCTGCGTCGCGACGCCGACCGGGCAGGTGTTGAGATGGCATTTGCGCATCATGATGCAGCCGGCCGCGATCAGCGGCGCCGTGGCAAAGCCCATTTCGTCTGCGCCGAGCAGCGCGCCGATGATGACGTCGCGTCCGGTGCGCAGACCACCGTCGACCTGCACGGTGATGCGGCCACGCAGGCGGTTGCCGACCAGCGTCTGGTGCGTTTCGGCGAGACCGATTTCCCACGGGCTGCCGGCATGCTTGATCGAGGTGAGGGGGCTTGCGCCCGTGCCGCCTTCATAGCCGGCGATCGTCACATGATCCGAACGCGCCTTCGACACGCCGGCGGCGACGGTACCGACACCGACTTCGGAGACGAGCTTCACCGATACATCGCCCGCCGGATTGACGTTCTTCAGGTCGTAGATGAGCTGCGCCAGATCTTCGATCGAATAGATGTCGTGATGCGGCGGCGGCGAAATCAGGCCGACGCCCGGCGTCGAATGACGCACCTTGGCGATCGTCTTGTCGACCTTGTGGCCGGGTAATTGTCCGCCTTCGCCGGGCTTTGCGCCCTGCGCCATCTTGATCTGCATCACGTCGGAATTGACGAGATATTCGGTGGTGACACCAAAGCGGCCCGAGGCGACCTGCTTGATCGCCGAGCGCATGGAATCGCCATTCGGCATCGGCTTGAAGCGATCGGCTTCCTCGCCACCTTCGCCGGTATTCGACTTGCCGCCGATCCGGTTCATGGCGATGGCGAGTGTCGTATGCGCCTCGCGCGAGATGGAGCCGAACGACATCGCGCCGGTGGCGAAACGCTTGACGATGCTGCTGGCCGGCTCGACCTGATCGATCGGCACCGGCTTGCGGCCATCTTCTTCCGCGCTCTTGATGCGGAACAGACCACGGATCGTCAGCAGCTTCTGCGACTGTTCGTTCAGCGTGCGCGCGAAAGCGCGATATTGCTCATACGAATTGCCACGCACGGCGTGCTGCAGGTCGGCGACCGTCTGCGCCGTCCAGGCATGGTCTTCACCGCGCACGCGAAGGGCATATTCGCCGCCGACATCCAGCGCGTTGCGGTAGATCGGAGCATCGCCGAAGGCATCGCGATGCCGGCGAATGGTCTCTTCCGCGATTTCGCCAAGGCCGACGCCTTCGATGCGGGTATGCGTGCCGGTGAAGTAGCGCGCGACGAAATCGGACTTGAGTCCGATCGCATCGAAAATCTGCGCGCCGCAATAGGACTGGTAGGTCGAGATGCCCATCTTGGACATCACCTTCATCAAGCCCTTGCCGACAGACTTGATGAAACGCTTGATGATTTCCTTGTCGTCAAGTTTCTGCGGCAGCGTGTCCTTCATCGCGATCAGGGTTTCGAACGCGAGATAGGGGTTGATCGCTTCGGCGCCATAGCCGGCAAGACAGGCGAAGTGATGCACTTCGCGCGGCTCGCCGGATTCGACAACAAGACCGACCGAAGTGCGCAGGCCCTCACGGATCAGGTGATGATGTACGGCAGCGCAGGCGAGCAGGGCCGGGATCGGCACGCGATCGGCGCTGACCTTGCGGTCGGACAGGATGATGATGTTGAAGCCGTCGCGCACTGCCTTTTCAGCGTCGGCCTTGAGCTGCTTCAGCGCAGGCTCAAGCCCGGCTGCGCCTTGCTCGGCGGCAAAGGTCGTGTCGAGCGTGCAGGACTTGAAGTGATTGTCTTCGATGTCCGTGATCGCGCGGATCTTCTCGAGATCGGCATCGGTCAGGATCGGCTGTCGCACTTCCAGGCGCGCGGTGGTCGAGGTGCCCTCGATGTCGAACAGGTTCGGGCGCGGCCCGATGATGGACACAAGGCTCATCACGATTTCTTCGCGGATCGGATCGATCGTCGGGTTCGTGACCTGAGCGAAGTTCTGCTTGAAATAGGTGTAGAGCAGCTTCGACTTGTTCGACAGGGCCGAGATCGGCGCGTCGTTGCCCATCGAGCCGGTGGCTTCCTCGCCGATGGTGCCCATCGGCGCGAGCAGGATCTTGATGTCTTCCTGCGTGTAGCCGAACGCCTGCTGGCGATCGAGCAGCGGCAGGTTGGACATTGCCGCCTTGCTGCCGGCTTCGGGCAGTTCCTCAAGAACGATCTGCGTGCGATGCAGCCAGTCCTCGTAGGGATGCGACTTGGCGATCTCGGCCTTCAATTCCTCATCGGGAATGAGGCGGCCTTCCTTCAGATCGACCAGCAGCATCTTGCCCGGCTGCAGGCGCCACTTCTTGACGATGTCCCTTTCCGGAATCGTCAGCACGCCCATTTCGGACGCCATCATGATCCGGTCGTCCTTGGTCAGGCAGTAGCGCGCCGGGCGCAGGCCGTTGCGGTCGAGCGTCGCACCGATCTGTGTGCCGTCGGTGAACACGAGCGCGGCCGGACCGTCCCACGGCTCCATCAGCGCAGCGTGGTATTCGTAGAAGGCCCGCCGCTTCTCATCCATGAGCGGGTTGCCGGCCCAAGCTTCCGGCACCATCATCATCATGGCGTGCGACAGCGGATAGCCGCCCATCACCAAGAATTCGAGCGCGTTGTCGAAACAGGCGTGTCGCTCTGGCCTTCATAGGAGATCGGCCACAGCTTGTTGATGTCGTCGCCGAAGAGCGGCGAGGACACCGACGCCTGACGGGCGGCCATCCAGTTGACGTTGCCGCGCAGCGTGTTGATTTCGCCGTTATGCGCGATCATCCGGTACGGGTGCGCCAGCGACCAGGTCGGGAAGGTGTTGGTCGAGAAGCGCTGATGCACCAGCGCCAGCGCGCTGATGAAATCCGGATCGTGCAGGTCGGGATAATAGGTGCCGAGCTGGTCGGCGAGGAACATGCCCTTGTAGATCACTGTCCGGCATGACAGCGACACCGGGTAATAGCCCGACAGCCGGCGCTCACGTCGCTGATAGATCGCGTTCGAGATCGCCTTGCGCATGATGTAAAGGCGGCGCTCGAATTCTTCCTCGGTCGTGACATTGGCCGGGCGCTCGACGAACACCTGCGTATGCACGGGTTCGGTCGGCTTCACCGATTCACCGAGTGTCGAATTGTCGGTCGGCACGTCGCGCCAGCCGAGAATGGTCATGCCTTCCGCCGCAGCGACCTCTTCATAGGTGGTGCGGACAGCGTCGCGCCATTCCTTGTCGCGCGGCAGGAATAGGAAGCCGACAGCGTAGTGGCCGGGCTCGGGCAAGGTGAAGCCGAGCTCTTTCGTTTTCTTGGCGAAGAAGGCATGCGGGATCTGCACGAGAATGCCGGCGCCGTCACCGGCGCGCGGATCGGCACCAACCGCACCGCGATGCTCGAGATTGACGAGAATCGTCAGCGCGTCCTCGACGATCTGGTGCGACTTACGACCCTTGATATTGGCGATGAAGCCGACGCCGCAGGAATCCTTGTCGAGCGCCGGATCATACAGACCCGTCGCGGCCGGTACGCCGGGGTCGGCGGAATCGGCAAAGTCGGAGGCACGCAGTGCGATCCGCTTTTGCTCGTTCGTCCGGTCCTTCGGTCGGCTCATTTCGACATCTTCCTCGCAAATGCGTTTCTTGCAGCTCTTCCAAACTCAGTCTTCAGCGTGCCCGCTGCCTTCGCCGCGCCATTTTGAAGGCGCCTGCGTCCGGCGGGGACAGCTCTGCTCGGAGCGGCAGCCACGTCCGGCGACCTCAGCGGCGGCCTTCTCTGGTCTGCTCTAAAGTCGGGGCTTCGATGCCGAGCCGCACCGTACGCCCCTGACCGACGGAGTGGCTCGACTGACCCGTCGCCTCGACTTTGCAAACAGGACAGTATTGCTGTCCTATCACGAACTTGCCAAAATTTCCTGCCGCCGACAAGAGGCCGTGCGGCTGGTCCCTGGCATTCTTCCAATAATTATTCTTTCCGTGACGGCCCCGTCAAACAAGTGAATTCTTTGGCCGATGCGACTCAATTTCGGAAGGGTCGCCAGAAATGGAAAATTGCGTCCGATTTGGAATATGGCCCAAAACGGCCCTTGCCGGGTC
>JAEXXW010000344.1 GCA_023405565.1 Pseudomonadota bacterium | reverse complement strand
CTTTCCTCGTTGCAGGGCGGCGCACTATAGCCATGCGAGGCAGCGTGGCAAATGCAGCGCGGATTTTTGGAAACGGTCGACGATGGGAAGGATATTGCCCACGCTGGGCATCGTTTCTGACAGCCGTCAGGATTCCGCCGCCGCGCAGGCCGCGACCCGCGCCATCAGCAGGGAACGCTCCCGCTCATTGTGGGTCAACGCCGCGGCGCGCTCGAACGCGGCACGCGCCTCGTCGTACCGCTGGAGCTTGAAAAGAAAATCGCCACGCACGCTCGGCAACAGATGGTAGTTTTTGAGCACAGCCTCGTCCGCGAGCGCATCGACAATGGCGAGCCCGTCCGCCGGACCGAACGCCATGCCGACGGCAACAGCGCGATTCAGTTCGACGATCGGCGATGGCGAAATATGCGCCAGCACACGATAGAGCGCCGAGATCCGCTTCCAGTCCGTGTCTTCGGCCTTGCGCGCCAGCGCGTGACTGGCGGCGATCGCCGCTTGCAACGTATAGGGACCGGCTGGACTGGCCGCGCTGTCCGCACGCTCAAGAGCCGCAAGGCCGCGCCGGATCAAAAGCTGGTCCCACTGGGAACGATCCTGATCGAGCAACAATATCGGCTCACCACTCGGCCCGATCCGCGCAGCAAAGCGCGACGCCTGGATTTCCATCAGCGCGACAAGGCCATGCACTTCGGCCTCTTGGGGGGCGAGACCGGCGAGTACACGCCCGAGCCGCAACGCCTCCTCGCACAGCATCGGACGCATCCAGTCGGCACCGCTGGTCGCCGAATAGCCCTCATTGAAAATCAGATAGATCACGCCGAGCACGGCGGACAAACGCTCGATCCGATCGTCACCATGCGGCACCTCGAACGGCACACGCGCTTCGCTCAATGTGCGTTTTGCCCGCACGATGCGTTGCGCGATGGTCGGCTCCGGCACGAGGAAAGCACGGGCGATTTCATCGGTCGTCAAACCGCCGAGCAGCCGCAATGTGAGCGCGACCTGCGCTTCGACCGAAAGCGCGGGATGACAGGCGGTGAAGATCAAACGCAGCAGATCGTCGTTGATGTCATCGTCTAGGGCGGCATCGAAATCGGGAATCGTCAGTTCATCGGCCTGCAGCTCGCGGCCGATATCGCCGTGCTTGCGATCCTGCATCCTGGTGCGGCGGAACTGATCGACAGCACGCCGCTTGGCGATGGCCATCAGCCATGCGCCGGGCTTGTCCGGCACGCCGCTTGTCGGCCAGGTCTCCAATGCGGCGACCAGCGCATCCTGCGCCAGCTCTTCCGCCATGCCGACATCGCGCGTGAATCGTGCAAGACTGGCGATCAGCTTCGCCTGCTCGATCCGCCAGACGGCGTGAATGGCCTGATGGGTGTCGGCCGCTGTCATGGCGGCCGATACACCACCTTTCCACCGGGGCTTGCAAGCGCCCCAACATCAGAGCGGCAAATTACCGCCGCTCCGCATTTCTCGCCATGTCGCGGCGTGTCTCCGCCTCGCGCGCCGCCTGTTCCGGCGCGAACACGTCCGGCGAGAAATCGGCGGGATCGAAAATGGGACGCAGCTCGACCTCACCCTTGCCGAGTACCTCAAGGAAACGCTTCGACCACATCACCGCTTCGTCCATCGTCCGCACCTGGAAGATCGCATAGCTCGCGACCAGTTCCTTGGCTTCGGTAAAGGGCCCATCGATGACAGTGATCTTGCCCTCGGCAATTTTGATGCGCTTGCCCTTGACGCTGGGATAAAGTCCATTCGTATCGAGCAACACACCGGCTTTCGTCATTTCCTCGACGAAAACGCCCATCCGTTGCATCAATTCCATATCCGGCGGCGCGCCGGCTTCAGAGGCGGCATCGGCTTTCAACAGTCCCAGAACTTGCATATCCCATCTCCTCTATTGGTGGTGACGAGAGCGGCTGCCGGATTCCGTGTGACAAGCACTGCTCTCCCTTCCACGTCGAACGATGATCGTCAAAATCGACATGCGGATCGAAAAATTTCCGATTATTGCCGGACGCCGACGTCCATCTCGCGGAAGCGGCCGACAGCCTCAGTCTGTCCGAAATCCTCCAGCTCGAACATCTGGCGGATTTCGATCTCGCCATCCGCAAGTGTGGGATTGGGAAAACGCTTGGTCCATTCCAGGGCTTCCTCCCGGGACCTCACGTTGATGATGGTAAAGCCGGCCACCAGTTCCCTGATCTCGGCAAAAGGCCCGCCAACAATGGCCTTCTTGCCGCCAGCCCACTTGATCCGCCAGCCCTTGGAACTAGGGTGCAAGCCATTGCCATCGACGAGAATACCAGCCTTGGCCAGTTGCTCGTGATAATCGGCCATGGCCGTCATAAGCTCTTCCGTCGGCATCACGCCGGCTTCGGACTCCTTTGTTGCCTTCACCAGAATCATGAAACGCATGGTCATCCTCCTGTCTGGGAGCCGGAGCTCCGACCGTCGGCGCCCCGCTCTGCCGTCACGACGAGTGGGAAGCGGCCGAATCGACATCGGCCGCGATTTTTTTTCGATGCGGCATGCTGACCGTGTTTCGGCAAGTGGCTCGAGGGCGGGCTGACCGGCATGTCGATGACCCGGCACGTCATGATCGTCGGCGTGGCCACCCTGGTCTCCCGGGTGC
>JAEXXW010000330.1 GCA_023405565.1 Pseudomonadota bacterium | reverse complement strand
TCGGCGACGGAATGGTCATCTTCGGGACAACCGAGGTGTTTGCTTTCAGAAAGCGAAAGTGCTCGAGAAACGGATGATCGTCGGGGAAATCGAGCTTGCCGATTGTGCGGATATTCCGCGCCTTGGTCGCATTGCCCTGAAACTGGATGCCTTCGGTATGCGCGAACAACTCGACGCCGGTGAGGCCGGCCAGAAAGTCGAAATGCCAGAATGACCGCCGGAATTCGCCGTCGGTCGCCAGCTTCATGCCGACGCCTTCCTGCTGCTTGATGAGCTTCCTGATTTCCTCGTCTTCCACCGCCTTCAGTTGCGCAGCGGTGATCTCGCCTTTCTCGAATTTCGCGCGCGCCTGCTTCAGCGGCTCGGGTCGCAGGAAACTTCCGACCTGATCGGCTCGGAAAGGCGGCTTGGTCCTTTGCATGGAACGTTCACTCCCGTTTTTATCTTTGAGTTCATTATCGTTGACGTCTTTTCAGTAACGCGCCGCCACGGGCTTCCTGATCAGCACGGCGCCCGGAACAAGATCGCGCGTGCCCTGATTGCGGAATGCCAGTTGCAGATTGCGATGCGCCAGCCGCGCATGTTCGCGCATCAAAGCTTCGGCCCTTGCTCCCTCCCTTTCTTCAATCGCACGCACGACACAGCGATGGTGATCCTGCGCGATCGTGAGAATCTGTCTTGCCTCCGGCAACATGGCCTGAACCATGACAAATCCGCTCGGCGATGCGAAGGGAAGATTCAACGCGCGATCGATCTGCCGCGCAAGCACCGGACTGTCGGCGGCGTCGATCAGCAGCGCATGAAACTGCCCATTCAATCCGACATATTGGGAGAAGTCGTCGACGGTGAGCGTGGGCCGCCCCACTAGGTCGTCGAGTTGGGCAAGACGATCCTTCATCTCGACCAGCACGGCACCGCGCACGCCGCGCTCTGCCGCAAGACGCGCAGCAAAGCCTTCCAGTGTGCCGCGCATCTCTATTGCATCGTGAATGTCGCGTTCGGAAAAGGCTTTCACCGCAAAGCCGCCCGACGGGATGGCTTCCAGAAAACCTTCTTCTTCGAGACGCACCAGCGCCATGCGGATGGGCGTGCGGGAGATGCCCAACCGCTCCACCATGGGCAACTCGGAGATGCGATCACCCGGTTTCAATTCGCCCGACAGGATCAGGTCGCGCAATGACAATTGTGCTTTGACGGTCTGCGAAGAGGACCGCTCGTTGTCCGGTGCAGCCACCCGGAATCTCCTTTTCAGCTCGGGGTCCCTTGAGGTCCCGAAGGATTCATGCTGTATACAATAGAAGCGGAAGGGGTGGCGCGTCCACCCGGACTGTCAAGAAACGGACGTAATTCGGTTAAGGGAAGAAATAGCGTGAGGGCGGTCGCAGGGATTTTTCACATCCCTGTATACATCCGCGCGCACCATCCAGTCATAACAGGCGCATGATCGGGGGAGACAGACCTCTCCCAGTCGGCTGACCGGCCTTGCGATCCGTCATCGGAATTTCCATCAGTCGAAGGAGTGAACGAATGACCTTCAAGAATCTGGAAGAGAAGCTGAAAGCGTCCGGCAATATTGTCGAGATGATGCGCAACTCACAGATCGGCGCCTATGTCTATCCGGTCGTTGCGCCCGAATTCACCAACTGGCGCGACGAGCAGCGCGCATGGCGCGACACCTGCGTCCTGTTCGATCAGTCGCACCACATGGTGAACCTGTTCGTGCGCGGCAAGGACACGGTCAAGCTGCTCTCCTATCTCTCGACCAATTCGTTCAAGAACTTCACTGTCGATAAGGCCAAGCAATTCGCGCCAGTTACACCGTATGGTCATGTCATCGGCGACGGCATCCTGTTCTATCTCGCCGAGAACGAGATGGTGTATGTCGGCCGTAACCCGGCCGCGAACTGGATCGAATTCCACGCCAAGACCGGCGGCTTCGATGTGCAAACCGAATACGATGATCGCTCGCCGTCACGTCCGATGGGCAAGCCGGTCACGCGCAGTTTCTATCGTTATCAGATCCAGGGCCCGAACGCGCAGGAGGTCATCAAGAAGCTGACCGGCGGCACGTTCCCGGACATCAAGTTCTTCAACATGGGCTATGTGACGATGGCTGGCCGCAAGATCCGCGCGCTGCGTCACGGCATGGCCGGTGCGCCCGGCCTTGAAATCTGGGGCCCGTATAACGAAGGCGACGAAGTGCGCAACGCCATCGTCGAAGCCGGCAAGGATTTCGGCATGGTTCAGGTCGGCGCGCGCGCCTACGCCACCAACACGCTCGAATCCGGCTGGATCCCCTCGCCGGTCCCGGCCATCTATTCGGGCGACAAGCTGAAGGCCTATCGCGAATGGCTGCCGGCCACGAGCTACGAAGCCGTTGCCGGTCTCGGCGGCAGCTTCGTGTCGAAGAACATCGAGGACTATTACACCTCGCCTTACGAGCTCGGCTACAACACCTTCACCAAATTCGACCACGATTTCATCGGTTCGGACGCGCTGAAGGCGATGGAAGGCAAGAACAATCGCAAGAAGGTGACGTTCGCGTGGGACAACGACGACGTCAACCGCATCAATGCGTCGATGTTTGCGCCCGCCGGCGAGAACTACAAGTTCATCGATCTGCCGCTGTCGAACTATGCCTCGTCATCGTACGATACGATCACGGCGAAGGGCGGCAAGACGGTCGGCGCCTCGATGTTCTCGGGCTATTCCTTCAACGAGCGCAAGATGCTGTCGCTCGGCTGGGTCGAGGAAGAGTTTGCAAAGCCCGGCACCGAACTGACCCTCGTGTGGGGCGAAGAAAACGGCGGCACCAAGAAAACCACCGTCGAACGCCACAAGCAGACCGAGATCAAGGTCGTGGTCGGCCCGACCCCGTACTCCTCGACCGTGCGCGAGGGCTACGAAGGCAAGTGGCGCCATCAGGCGGCGTGAACGCTGCAAGCATCAAGGTGTCAAAACAGGAAAGCCCTCGTGTTCTGCACGAGGGCTTTTTTGTTTGCCGTCATGGCCGGGCTTGTCCCGGCCATCCACGTCTTTGCTATATTCAAGGAAGGCGCGGATGCCCGGCACATAAGGCGCGAAGACGCCGTCTTAAACGGCTTGTGCCCGGGCATGACGGTGATGGCTTGAGGAGCGAAGAATTGAAATGACTGGGACCACCAAAGCCACTCACCCCCTCGCCATCACCGCCGCGGACGCAGCGCCACGCACGAAGCCGTCGAATTATCCCGAACCGTTTTTCAGCCGCATGGGCAAGCGCGAGAAGCGACCACTCGGCGATCTGTTCGGGCTGAAGAATTTCGGCGTCAACCTGACGAAGCTGGCGCCGGGCGGCGAATCTGCGCTTCTGCACCGGCACAGCAAGCAGGACGAGTTCATCTATATCCTCGAGGGTGAGCCGATGCTCGTCACCGACAGAGGCGAAATACAGCTATCGCCCGGCATGTGTGCGGGCTTTCCGGCTGCGGACCTCGCTCATCAACTCGTCAATCGCACGCAGCACGACGTTGTTTATCTCGAAATCGGCGACCGCACACCCGGCGACGAAGGCTCCTATCCGAACGATGATATCCAGGCGGCGATGGGTCCGGATGGCAAGTGGATCTTCACGCACAAGGATGGATCGGCGTACTAGGCTGCGCACACCACGCAAAGACGCCGGCGGAGAAAATAAAAAGCCCCGCGCTTCGCACGGGGCTTTTATTCTGGTCGCTGCTATCGACGCTTAAACGTCGAAGAACACCGTTTCCTTGTCGCCCTGCATGTGGACGTCCCAACGCCAGACGTTGCCCTGCTTTTTCGCGATCAGCGTGTCGCGACGATCGGCCGGCACCAGCGCCAGGATCGGATCGCTCGCATTGGCGGCTTCGCCCTCGAAATACATGTGCGTATAGACCTGACGCAGCATGCCGCGGCCGAAGATGCAGACCACAACATGCGGCGCCTGCATCGTGCCATTGGGACCAGCCACCTGGCCGGGCTTCACGGTATCGAACGAAAACACGCCATCCTTGTCGCAGGCGGAGCGGCCATGGCCCTTGAACGCCGCGTTGGAGAGGTTGCGGCTGCCTGGCTCGTTGGAATAGCGGCCCTGGCCATCGG